>CAYYBN010000024.1:0-13943 GCA_964470225.1 uncultured Methylotenera sp.
AATGGCTCATTATCAACCTGTATTAATAGAGGCGATCCGAAATTGCAGCCGTTTCCTGTTCGGCCATAAGGTTCATTAAAGCCATCGTGAACACAACCGTCAAGTTCTCACCAGACCACGCTTTACCTGACACACTGGTTAATCGCCCCGATGCTTTTGACTATTTGATGCAAGTGTCTGGTCAACCTTACCGTACCGTGGCCAGACGTGCCACGCTGAAAATTCGCCTAGACGACCGCAGTTATTTTATCAAGCGGCATGAAGGCGTTGGCTGGCTGGAACTATGCAAAAACTGGCTGACAGGCAAACGCCCAGTGGTCAGCGCACGCAATGAGGTCGCTGCCATTCAGGCGTTGCAACAATTGGCCATTCCCACCACCCCTTACGTTGCGCATGGCGAACAAGGCTGGTGTCAGGCATCCATCCGTTCATTCGTACTCACCGAAGACTTGGGGGACATTGTGACTCTGGAAGAGCTGGCACTGCAATGGCAGCACCAGCGGCCTTCATTGCGGTACAAGCGGGCATTAATCAGACGGGTGGCAGACATTGCACGACAACTGCACACACATGGCCTGTATCATCGTGATTTTTATATTTGCCATTTCTGTTTCAAACGAGAAGAAATCCATCTACAACCACCAAAACTGCATGTACTGGATTTGCACCGCGCAGAAATACGTGCAACACCTTCAACCAATATGCAAATGAAAGACATGGCCGCCTTGTATTTTTCAGCCATGGACGCTGGCCTATCGCTGCGAGACAAGCTGGCATTTATGCAGGTGTACAAAAACGTCACGATACAGGCCTTACGCAAGCCTGAACCGTTTGATCTGGCCATCGAGCGGCGTGCCTTGCAGCTTTACCGTAAATTCCAGCGTAAAATCCGTGCTGGTATCAAAATGTGAGCTCCCATGCCCTTGCCAGTGTTGTTGGCTATCAGATAGTGCCGTGTAGCTTGGTGTAGATCATCCCCGCCAGTTCAAAATCCTCATGGTAGTCAATGTCGACCACCATGTGATTGGTTTCAAACAGGTAGGGATTAACACCAATGTGGTAATGAAACCGGTTGACTGTTTCACGCTTGAGGATAAACAGGCTCCACAGCACCGAGTATAACTTGGGTAAATCTTGAGATACCTTGTGCCAGTAACCAAAGCCATAGTTGACCGGATTGCCTTTACCATCCAATAAATGGCCTTTGAAGGGTTTTACTGCGACAAGCGAGTCATGCTCGTCACGCACTGCTTTCCAAACGGCTAACGCTTCCTTGAACTGGTTAAATAACGGCGAGGTCACTTGTATCCACATAATGTCATCCTCACCTGGTAGTGGGTCAGTGAGGGCCTTGACCAGGTCTGGCTGAAAGATTTTATTGCCCGTCAATGACACATCACGCTGCATAAAATGAAACCCGTATTTGTCACACAGCGGTTTGACCAGGTCTATACTCTCCGAAGACACATACACATTTTCCGGCGCTTCAAACGTCAGAATTTGTTTGGCTTTAATGTCAAACAAGGAGTCATCCTGATAAAACGGACGGATGTTTTTATGCGGAATGCGTGTAGAACAGGTTTGTAGTGGAATAATGATCTTCATAAGTCTGTGGTCGGTTTGTGGGTTGCTGCCTCGGCAATCTGCTGCAAGACCAAGTCCAGTGAAATTTTAGGCACAATTTCATCGGGTAAGGCACTGTGTCGCGACAGATTATATAGCTTAACCCCGGTTTTATCACTGGCGCGTCGTGCCAACTCGAAGCAGCCGCGTATATGCGGCTCGTAATAGCGCTGAAAGTCGGGATGCGCGTTGTGTTTGTCCGCATAGAAGTGCGCTTTACCGGTGCCACCCAGATCCATTCCAACGATATAGATTGCCTGATGTCCAAGGCCAAATGCCAGTTGCACCGCCCAGGTAGCAACCGTCTTTCCTGCAAATACACCTTTTTGCAAATCCAAACTAAACCCGATAGAGCGACAGTAGCTTAATAATTCATCAGATAGCAAAATTTCAGGGTCATGCGCATATTTGTCAAGAAACGCGGCTGTACTGTCTCTGGCCACACCGAATTTGCGGCTGATTGACTCGATCAGGTAGATATTGCCCCGCTTAAGTAATTCCGGGGCACGCTCAGCGATAATGCTTAGGCCCTCAAAGTTAAAGAAACAGATCGCACCTAATTTGACTGAAGCTTCTACGCAGGCCCATTGCCGCTCAAAAACTCGATGGTCGACGATAATGCTGTAGGTCGGGCATAGCCCTGAGGCTGTAAATTTTTTGATGGCACAGTTCAGGCTGAGGGTGGGGTAGTTCGCGACTTGCTGCAGGTCAAATTCGGCCAGTGAAGGGCCTGACGCGATAACCCAGCATGGGCCGGTGTACTGCTTGCTCAAGGTATGTGCAAATGGAATTTTGGCAATCGGTTGCTGTTTCCATATGACGGTACAGTACGTTGTGTCACGATGCAGACTGAAGTCTGGATGACAATTGTATTGATGTTTATAGGCTGCGCCTAATTGCCACCGTCGCAGAATGTTCGAGGTTTTTTTCTGGAGATTGGCAAAGTGCTTAATCATGTTCGCTTTTCTCAAAAATCAGCGCTTTACTTTTTTTACGCCAACCATAGATGACTTCACGTAACTGATAGTGGTGTTGGCGCATCAAGGCACGCGCATAGGTCTCGTAACTGTCTTCACCTTTATGCACCGAAATCACAAAAAAACCATAACCAATACGGTTGATTTCAGGGGCGACCTGTTTAAGCAGGCTATAACCGTCTATGCGATTTAAAAAAGGTTGTCCTGCATAAAAGCGTGCATTTTCGGTGTCATAAAACACAGGCTGCTGTTGTGTATTGAGTGATTGCACATAGTTGGTTGTTAGTCTGTCCAAGTCTGACCGTTGATGGTCCCAAAGGTTGTTCATCAGCATAAGTAGCAAAACTGCTGCAATTGTCCTGATGGCTTTCGGATACGTCTGTTGCCCGTTGCTTAATGCAAAGGCCGCCAAACTGAGCAAGATAATACCTGAGCTGATAACGTATCGACTGGACAAAACAAGCACATTTAAAATAATCACCAGGCTGACCACGAAACCAATGACCAATACTGCAATTGCTGTTTGACGGTAATGAACAGACATTGAGGCCCACCATGTTCGATTGGGCCAACATACTATGCCTAATACACCTATACCAGCTACTGTTGCGGTTTTGACTAAGGTAATCATCACAAACGACATCAGTACACACATGGTCGCGTACTCATCCAGAAATTTGCCGAGTATTTGCTTGCCAAACATTTCAGCTTTTTCGGCAATAAACGCGCTTCTGTCCGTAAATAAATGGGTGATTTGACTCACAATTTCTTGTAAACGGCCTAACTGGCTGGCCTGTAAGACGCCCAAACAGAGTGCAATAACAATCAGCATGCATGCAAGTACAGCAAATGACTGGGCCTGTAACCACAGGCGTAAGCGGTGGGTCCACGGATGGCTGTGGTCTCGGAGCAATAACAGTGGCAGCAGCAGGTAAAAAGCGACCGCTTCAATTCTGAATAGGATTGCAACGGTCATCCACAGTTGAAACAACAGCATATGTTTCCAAGACTTGGTGTTATTCAACCGCAGAAAATAGACCAGCCCCCAAGTAAATGCGGCCCAGAACCCTTCGTCACGCAACAGCATGCCCAATACATCACCCACGATATAAGGGGTTGAGAAAAGTACAAGATGGCCCCAATGCAGGGTACGTAAGGTTGCGCCCGCCACCATCAGCAATTGTTGAAAGCCAGCGACAAAGGCGACAAAGCACAGGGCATTGAGTATTTGAGCGCTGCTGTGAATTGAACAGCCAGTCAATTGACTGACCAATGCAATCAGCGATGCAAAAAATGGCCATGAAAACAGTGCATAGGCTTTTGACCATTCACCGAGGCCGATCAATCTAGCCTGTTCAAAATACAACAGCGAGTCATTGTTCACCCAGCCATGCTGGTTTGCCATCACCCTACAGGCAATCAGCAAGGCGGCCACTAAATACAGCCATAACCAATGCTGAATGCTGAGCTTGTTTAATTGAGTATGGATCTGCATGGACTAAACTTGTATGGGCTAAATTTGTATAGAAAGGATTTCAAGCCTGCGTGCCAACAAATGGGTAATCACTTTGCCAGGGACCAACTGGTTCAGGCAGTTCAAATGCCCCAGCGGACAAGTGCGCTTGAAGCACGGGCTGCAAGATAGACCCAAATATTCGATTACGGCCTGCGGGTGCATGGGCGGTGTGTGATTCGGGTCTGAGGAGCCGTAAATGGCAATCAGGGGTTTATCCAGCGCTGCCGCCACATGCATGAGGCCGGAGTCGTTGCTGATGATGGTATGGCAGCGTGACATCAGGTCGATGGCGTCGCCAAGGCTGGTTTTTCCGGCTAGGTCTAGGCAGCGGTATTGGGTCAGTTGCTGTATGCTGGCGGTGACTGGCTGATCTTTTTCCGAGCCGAATAGCCAAACTTGCCAGCCCTGTTGCAGCATGTGATTGGCAACTTCGGCGTAATAGGCGGCTGGCCAACGTTTGGCTTCGCCGTATTCAGCACCTGGGCAGAGTCCGAGCACCGGTTTTTCGCGCTCGATGGCCATGGTTTTGAGCAGCGTTGTTGCGTTTTGCTGGTCGGCCACTAACTTTGGTTGAGGCAGCGGTTCAGGGAGGTCTGCATGCGCTGGCAGTGCCAGTGCAACAAAGCGCTCTACGGTTTTTTTTAGCCACGTTTTGTCCAATTTGCGCATATCGTTGACCAGTCCATACCTGGCCTCACCTTTAAAACCGGTGCGTAGCGGTATACGCGCTGCCCATGGCAGAATGGCGGATTTTAGGCTATTGGTGAGCAGAATCGCTTGAGTATAACCATGGCCAACCAAGCTGCGGCCAAAAGCGAAACGTTCTTTTAACTGTAAATCGCCATGTTTAAAAGGCAGGGCAATGGCTTGCGAAACCTCTGGCATACGGGTAAGCAGGGGCAGTGTCCAGGCCGGGGCGGCGACATCAATCTGGCAGTCTGGCAGGTCAAGCTTGAGCTGTTTGAACAGGCTCTGTGCCAGCACCATGTCGCCTACCCAAGAGGGGCCGATCACCAGAATCTTGTTCATGCATGCATTTTTTTAATCAGGTTGCTGGTGCTGCGACCTTCGACCAAGTCTATCAGGGCAATTTCACCGCCCCAGGACAAGACTTCATTGCCACCAACGACCTGATCGGCCGTGTAGTCGCTGCCTTTGGCGATGACATGCGGCTGTACCGTCTGAATTAAACGCAGGGGTGTGTCCTCGTCAAACAGGATCACGGCATCGACCGACTCCAGTGCCGCCAGTACCCGTGCACGATCCTGTTCGTTGACCACTGGCCGGGTCGGGCCTTTGAGGGCAGATACCGAACGGTCTGTATTTAGGCCGAGTACCAGTTTGTCACCGCGTTTCTTGGCTGCTTCCAGATAGGTCACATGTCCGGCATGCAACAGGTCAAAGCAGCCATTGGTAAAGACGATTTTCTGGCCTTGTTGCTTCCAGGTGTTGACCTTGTGTGTAAGTTCATCCAGATCACAGATTTTGTGTGCTTGCTCACTGCCTTGTGCGGTCATCAGCGCATCCAGCAATTCTGCTTTACTAATCGGCACGGTGCCGACCTTGCCAACCACCACCCCGGCGGCGATATTGGCCAGTGCCAGACTGTCCAGCGCGGACAGTCCATATATCAGCCCTGCAGCCAGCGTGGCTATCACAGTATCCCCGGCCCCCGAGACATCAAACACCTGTTTGGCGGTGGCGCTCAGGTGATGGGTGTCTGTATCAATCAGCGTGATGCCTTCTTCACCGCGGGTCACTGCCAGAAAGTCCAACTGCAAGGATTGCTTGAGTGCGCTGGCTTTGTCTATGAGGGTTGAATCTTGCTGGTGGGTATCGCAGGCTTCGGCGGTTTCTTTTTTATTCGGCGTTAGCGCGGTCGCGCCATGATATTTACTGTAATCGCGACCTTTGGGGTCTACCAGTACCGGAATGCTGATTGCACGGCAGCGCTGTATGACGTGCTGACAGACGGTCTCGGTCAACAGGCCTTTGGCATAGTCGGACAAAATCACCAGCGCTGGCTTGTGCTGTAATGCGGCATCGATACTGCGCAATACTTGTGTCTGTTCATCGGTATCCAGGGCGTGGGTTTTTTCCTGATCCAGACGGAGCATTTGCTGGTGACCACCCAAAATACGGGTTTTGGCGATGGTTGGACGGCGTGGTGTACTGAGCATGGCCGTGGTGATAATGCCATGGCGCTGCATGGCGGCCAGCAGTGACTGACCTTCGGCATCCTCTCCAATCAGGCCTATCATTTTGGTGCTAATGCCCAGCAGTGCCAGATTGGCAGCCACATTGGCGGCACCGCCCACGCGTTGTTGTTCCGATTTGATTAGCACCACTGGCACTGGCGCCTCAGGTGAGATGCGGCTGACTTCGCCCATCAGATAGCGATCCAGCATGACATCACCAATCACCAAAGCATGGCAGCCGGAGTCGCCAAAACGCTGCACAGTGGAACTTAATGCCGGGTTCATCTGACTCAGGACTCCAGAATTTCGCATAGGCTGTGGCCGATAAAAATATGCGCTTCCTGGATGCGCGCGGTCACATTCGATGGCACCACAATATTGTGCCTACACAAGTCGTTGAGTTTGCCGCCACTGCCGCCAGTAAGGCCAATGGTGGTGGCGCCAATGGCATTGGCCGTTTCAATCGCGCGCACCACATTGGCACTGTTGCCGCTGGTGGTAATGCCGATCAGCACGTCTTCAGGACGGCATAGTGCTTCTACCTGACGGGCAAAAATATAGTCATAGCCATAATCATTGCCGACCGATGTCAAAATGGAGGTGTCTGTGGTCAGCGCAATGGCTGGCAGGCCTTTACGCTCTTTTTTAAAGCGCCCGACAATTTCGGCGGCAATATGTTGGCTGTCGCCAGCGCTGCCACCATTGCCACACAGCAAGATTTTGCCGCCATGGGCAATACAGCCACGCAGCACATTGCCCACCTCGCTAATCAGTGGAAACAGGGTGTCCAGCGCTTCAAACATGGCCATGTGCGCCGCACGTTCGCCTTGCAGATAATCGATATAATTCATGTCGCTCTCGGTGTTAGGTGCAGGTGTCGATTGATTCAGCCATACACTCAAGCGTATGGGTCGTCCTGCATCAAGTAATGTTGTACGTAATCTTTTACGCCGTCTTCCAGGCTGGTGAATGGCTTCTGGTAACCCGCATCGCGCAACTTCTGCATGTCCGCTTGGGTAAAGTATTGATATTTACCTTGCAAGTCCTGCGGCATATCTATGTAAGTGATGTGGGGTTCGCGGCCCATGCTGGTCATAACATTGATGGCCAAGTCTTTAAAACTGCGTGCCTGACCAGTGCCAATATTATAGATGGCGCTGGTCACCGGTTTACCCGCCAGTGCAGACTGCAAGAAAAACGCCATCACATCTGCCACGTCCTTGACATAAACAAAATCACGCAACTGCATGCCGTCTTCCACCCCGGCCTTGGTGCCTTTAAACAAGCGCATGGTGCCCGTTTCACGGAACTGGTTAAAGGTATGAAACGCCACGCTGGCCATACGCTCTTTGTGATATTCGTTGGGGCCATACACATTGAAAAACTTGAAACCTGCCCAAGCGGGTGGCGCTGGCAGGTCTTGTGCGACCTGTTGTAATACCCACTGGTCAAAAAAGTGCTTGGAGTAGCCATAGCCATTCAGCGGACGTAAACCGTCTATGCTGGCATCGTCATACCCCTGTTCGCCACCGCCATAAGTGGCTGCCGAACTGGCGTAAAAAAACGGTACAGCCTGTTCGGCACACCAGGCCCACAAGTCTTGTGAGTAGTGCATGTTGTCGGCAACCAGCTTGTTAAAGTCTCGTTCGGTGGTGGCGCTAATCGCCCCCATGTGGATGACTGTCGTGATTTCATCATTGTCTTGCAGAAAGTCAAACAGCTGGTCTTTGTCCAGATACTCGGCGTAGCGTCTATGCACCAGATTCTGCCACTGGTTTTCATGGGTAATCCGGTCAACAATCACCAGATCCTCGCGCTTCAGGTGGGTGTTGAGATGCCAGGCCATAATAGAACCAATCATGCCTGCGCCGCCGGTGATGATAATCATAAGAAAGCGTTAAAAACAGAAAGCCAGATTATAACGCGTAATGACTCAAGCTGGCATTTGCTTAGGTATGCGCAGTCTGTTGCCAGACCGCGTACTGACAAAGCATTATTGCTTGGCTCCCATGGCCAACGCACGTTGCTTGCTTGCTTGCGCCTCGGCTGCGGCCTGCACCGGGTTAAACTCAGCACTGACCCACCCTTGCAGATGTTCCAGTGCAATATCGCGCATAGCTGCAATCCACACGGCTTCACTGTTCAATGCCGGGATATAGTGATACTCACCACCCCCTACAGACTGAAACAAATGCTGGCCTTCCATGGCGATTTCTTCCAACGTTTCCAGACAGTCGCTGCTAAAGCCAGGGCAGACCACATCGATGCGTTTGAGTTGTTGTTTACCCAGTACATCCAGCGTGTTGGCCAGGTAAGGTTGCAGCCATTCCTGACGTCCAAAGCGGGACTGAAATGCTACGATGTACTGGTCTTTGGTTAAGCCCAGAGCTTCTGCCAGCAGACGCCCGGTTTTGTGACATTCACAATGGTAGGGGTCACCTTTTAACAGGTGAAATTTCGGCACGCCGTGAAAACTCATGACCAGTTTTTCGGGTTGGCCATGTTGTTGCCAGTAGGCTTGAATATGGCTGGCCATCGCCTGTATGTAAGCCGGGTGGTCATGGTAGTGTTTGATGGTGCGGATGGCCGGCACGTTGCGCATTTTGAGTAGCACACGCCACACTGCGTCCATGGCCGCCGCGGTGCTACTGGCGGCATATTGTGGATACAGCGGGAACAACAGAATACGGTCACAGCCTTGTGACTTGAGAGACTCGATGGCGCTCCGCATGCTGGGGTTGCCGTAAGTCATACCAAGTTCAACCGCAAATGGCGACTGGATGGCCTGTGACAGATAGCCCTCCAGCAATTTTTTTTGTTGCTGGGCGTGCACCATCAGCGGTGAGCCGTCGGCATGCCAAACACTGGCATATTTTTCAGCCGATTTTTTCGGACGAAACACCAGAATGATGCAGTGTAGTATCCAGCACCAGATAAAGCGTGGAATTTCCACCACGCGCCTGTCCATCAAAAACTGTTGCAAATAGGGGCGTAGTGCTTTGGCGGTGGGTGCGTCTGGGGTTCCCAGATTGGCCAGTAAAATGCCCACTTTAGCTTGGCTGCCGTGGGTGTAAGCGGGTTCGGGGCGGTAATAAGACATAGTGGGCACATTGTAAAAGATTTGTGCCCACTATGACGTGTGTGATGCTAAAAAGTGCGATTTAGCGTTTGTGTATCTGGTTGCCGATATAGCCACCTACGGCTGCACCGCCGACCGTACCGATGGAACTGCCTCCGGTGAGGACGGCGCCAGTGACGGCACCAATGCCTGCGCCTATCGCGGTATTTTTGCCGCGGCTACTCATGGTACCGCAGGCGCTGGTGGCCAATGCCAGTGCCATGACCACCGCCAACAGGTATGGTCGCATGGTAGTGTGTTTCATGGTGATTCTCCTTGGTTACGTATTGCAGGTAATGTTGCTGGAACACATCATCGCAAGGAAGGGGCGAGGAGAGCCAGTCCACGCTGGCTGATATTGTTGTCAGAAACGACCGACAGTGTGCAAGTGCTAACTGGAAAGTGCCGTCGAAAGCAGTTTTGCGGTCACATCTACGATGGGAATGATGCGTTCATAGGCCATGCGCGTAGGCCCGATGACGCCCAGTGTGCCGACCACCTGACCATCAACTTCATAGGGGGCAGTGACCATGCTGCATTCGTCCAGTGGCAAGTAACCACTTTCACCACCAATAAAAATTTGTACGCCGTCCGCGCGCTGACTTTGGTCTAACAGTTGCATCAGCGCCGTGCGACGCTCGAAAATCTCGAATAGTTTGCGCAAGCTGCCAACATTGGTCGAGAGTTCATCCACTTGCAACAAATTGCGTTCACCGGCAATCACTACCGATTCCTTTTCGCTGGGCTCGAGCTGATTGGCTGCATCCAATGCCGCGTTCATCAGCCGGTTGATGTCTGCCTGCACCTGTTGCAACTCCTGCTTGAGACTGGCCTGCACCTGTTCTAGCGTCATGCCTTGGCAATGGGCATTGACGTAGTTGCTGGCGGTGGTGAGCTCACTGGCCGTAAAGGCTTTTTCAGTGAGTAGGATGCGGTTTTGGACCTGACCATCCTCAGTGACCAGAATCACCAGTATTTTTTTCTCGCTCAGGTGCAAAAACTCCAAATGCTTCAGCACATGCCGACTGCGTTTGGGAGTCAGTACCAGTCCGGCAAAACTGGTCAGTTGCGACAGCATGTCGGCCGCATTATTCATCAGTGCTTGCGGATTGGGCGAGTTAAGCCCCGATTTGAGTTTGCTTACCGTGTGGTCGTCTATGCGTTGCACGGTCAGCAGCGAATCGACAAACAGACGGTAGCCTTTTTGTGTCGGTACACGGCCAGCCGAGGTGTGTGGGCTAGCAACAAAGCCCAGCCGTTCGAGGTCGCTCATGGCATTGCGAATGGTGGCTGGGCTGACATCCAGTCCAGAGTGTTGCAACAAGGCGCGCGAGCCAATCGGCTGACCTTCGCTGATGTAATGCTCCACCAATGTTTTTAGTAAGATTTGTGCCCGTTTGTCCAAAATGCGTTCACCTCGTTGTTAGCCCCATTCTGCCCGAAATGCTGGGTGATTGACAGCCCCTCCGACTTTCCATGGAAGGGCTTTGTATGCTTTAATGCGCCCATGTCTGCTCACCGTGCCAAGCCCGTCCATTTTCGCTCCGTAGCCATCATTGGCAAGTATATGGACGCCGATGCCCTGCATCGCACACACAAGGATTTGACGCGTCTGGTGCAGCATTTGTTGCAGCGTGGCGTGCATGTGTGCCTAGAAGAGCGTACGGCGCACGCCTTGGGTAATACGGCTTGTCCACGGGCCAGCCTGGACAGCATCGGGCAGCAATCGGATCTGGTCATCGTGATGGGGGGGGATGGTACCATGTTGAGTGTTGGTCGCAGCTTGCGCCACTCTGTGGTGCCTTTAATTGGCATTAACCGGGGCCGTTTGGGTTTTTTGACTGACCTGCAAACCGACAGCATGCTGACTGAACTTGACCGTATTCTGGATGGTGAGTACCAGTTGGAGTCTCGCATGTTGCTGCAATGTGAGGTGCTTCGCGATCAAGTCAGCATTCAGCAAGCCGTGGCCTTGAATGATGTCGTGATTAAAAGCGCTTTTCGCCTGATTGAGCTGGAAGTGTCTGTCAATGCCCAGTTTGTGTCGCGCCAGCGGGCCGATGGACTGATTTTGACCACTCCAACTGGCACCACGGCCTATGCCCTGTCTACGGGTGGACCGATCATGCATCCAGACTTGGAGGCCATTTCTATCGTGCCTATCAGTCCGCACACACTCAGCTACCGTCCAATTAGCGTGCCGGCTGAGAGCGTCATAGATGTCACGGTGATGCATGCCGACGATGCCCAGCTCAGTTTCGACGGTCAGGGCCAACATGGGCTCAAGGTAGGCGACCAGATACGCATTCAACGGGCCACACAACAAATTCAACTGCTGCACCCGAAAAGCTACTGTTATTTTGATATGTTGCGCAACAAGCTCAACTGGGGCTAGCCCATTGCCAGGATGTATTTATGTTACAAGCTTTGTCTATCCGTGATTTTGTGATTGTCGACGCACTTGACCTGGAGTTTGCAGCCGGCTACACCGCGCTGACCGGCGAAACTGGCGCAGGTAAATCCATCCTGATTGATGCCTTGTCACTTAGCCTGGGGGCCCGTAATGAGGGCGATGTCACCCGCAAAGGCTGTGACAAAGCGGAGATTGCTACCAGTTTTGACATACGCCATAACCCCGTGGCGCGTGACTGGTTGCAGGCACAGGCGCTGGAAGTTGAGGAAACGCTGGTGCTGCGGCGGGTGATATATGCTGATGGCCGCAGCCGAGCATTCATCAACGGTGTAGCGGCCACGGTTGCGCAACTACGCGAACTCGGTGAATGCCTGATCGACATTTACAGCCAGAATGCGCACCATTCCCTGCTCAAGCTGGCCAGTCAACGTGCGATTTTGGATGCCTATGCGCAGGCCACGCCCTTGGCCAAAGCCGTCGCTGGACATTACAAACAATGGGCACATTTGCACCACCAATGGCAAGAATACGAGAAAAACGCCAGCCAGTTTGCCGATGAGCTGGCCGAATTGCGTGACAAGACCCGTGAGTTGCAACAGCTGGGGTTTCAGGCCGAGGAATGGCAAAGCCTGCAACAGGAACATGCTCGCCTGAGCAATGGTGCCAGTTTGCTTAGTGGCATGGAGCAATGTCTACACGCCATGAGCGAAGGTGAAGTGAATGCGCTGGAGTTGCTGGCACAAACCCAGCTCAAACTGGCTGAACTTATCGGCATGGATGCCCAGCTACAACCCATGGCCGATGCACTGGATTCAGCGGTGATTCAATTAGAAGAAGCCAGCCGCCAACTCAACCGTTATCTGCAAAAAACCGACCTAGACCCGGAGCGTCTGGCTGAGGTCGAAGCCCGCATCCAAGCCATTCACAGCACTGCGCGTAAGTACCGCATCAAGCCCGAAGCCTTGCCGGAAATGCTGGCGAGCGATGTGCAACGCATGCAGACCTTGGCCAGCATGGGTGATGATGGTGCCTTGGCCAAACAACTAAATAGTGCGTGGCAGACTTACGAAACTGCTGCCAAACAATTAAGTGACAGCCGGCAACAGGCGGCTCTGCGTTTGTCAGCGGTCATCACGCAACAGATGCAGGCTTTATCACTGAAAGGTGGACAGTTTGCGGTGTTGCTGACGCCCGCTGAAGCGGCAGCTGCCGGGCTGGAGCAGGTAGAATTTTTGGTGGCGGGCCATGCCGGTGCCGAACCCAGACCGTTGAACAAAGTGGCTTCTGGTGGCGAGTTATCACGTATCAGTCTCGCCTTGCAGGTGTCGGTAGCGGCGCTGGGCAGTGTGCCCTGTATGATTTTTGACGAAGTAGATGTGGGTATTGGTGGTGCCGTGGCCGAGGTGGTCGGCCAGCTACTGGCCGAGCTTGGTCAGCAACGTCAGGTACTGGTGATTACCCACTTGCCACAAGTGGCGGCACAGGCGGCACAGCATTTGCAAATCAGTAAAGCTGAACAGCAAGGCATGACATTGAGCCGAATACGCAGCCTGACTGATGAGCAGCGTGTAGAAGAAATAGCACGTATGTTGGGTGGTTTACACATTACCGAGACAACACGTAACCACGCCCGTGAAATGCTTGGATTATTGAGTTAGCAGAATGCAAAGCACTTTAAAGCACAGTCATGATGCATTGGTCAGATTAAGGGCATTTAACAGGCAGACTTTTGGTTCCAGATGAGCGCGTCTGCCTGTTGAGGGCAGGCCAACAATTATTTCTTTTTCTTCTTGCCGTTTTCAGTGACTCCGTATCCTACTGCAGCACCCGCAGCGGCACCAATGGCGGTACCGGTTGCACTGCCGCCAGTCACCACAGCCCCTGCGGCGGCACCAATGCCAGCACCGATCGCCATGTTTTTTTCACGGCGCGTCATATTGGAGCTGCAGGCACTCAACATCAAGACAGTCACTAACAACAGTGTGCTTGCAGAGGTTTTTGAGATGGGGGGTAATGTCATGGCTTTTCCTTTTGGTTCATGAGTGAAGTCATCATAGCTTAACAAGTTTGTCTGTGCTTGTCCCTAGTACCATGGTCG
>CAYYBN010000025.1:0-8846 GCA_964470225.1 uncultured Methylotenera sp.
AGCAGGCCAATGCCAGCAGCATTGTCAGCCCAGGCCATATTTTCCCGTTGTTGGCCATGAACGGTGGTGTGTTGGTGCGGGCAGGCCACACCGAAGCGGGCTGCGACTTGGCGCAACTGGCCGGTTGTGAACCGGCCAGCGTCATTTGCGAAATTCTGAAAGATGATGGCGAAATGGCACGGCTGCCTGATTTGCTGGAAGTGGCCCTCGAACACAACATCAAAATCGGCACCATTGCCGACCTGATTCACTACCGCGCCGCCCACGAAACGCTGATTGAACGCAGCGCAGAGCGGCCCATTGAAACCGTGTTTGGCCCCATGCAACTGATCGCCTACCGTGACCATATTGCCGAAGAAACACATCTGGTACTGGTCAAAGGCCAGCCAAAAACGGCCAACGAAGTGCTGGTGCGTGTGCATGAGCCTTTGTCGATGATAGATCTGCTGGACAGCCGCACACAGTCACACAGCTGGAATCTGTTGCAGGCCATGCAGGTGATAAACCAGGCCGAATGTGGGGTGATGGTGCTGATTAACCATGACGAAGATGGCTTGGGACTGACTGACCGTATTTTGCGTGCTGACCAGAAAATAGTGCTGCAACAAGAGTTGCGCAACTATGGCATCGGCTCGCAGATTTTGCTCGACCTCGGCGTAAAGAAAATGCGCCTGATGGCAACACCACGCAAAATGCCCAGCATGGACGGCTTTGGCCTGGAAATTACCGGCTATTTGTCGGCAGACGGAGTGGCCACATGAGTTTATCCGCCAGCTCGTTGACCGGGCAGATTCTGATTGCCATGCCAGACATGGAAGATCCCTACTTCAGCAAAAGTGTGGTGCTGGTGTGCACCCACGATACCGACGGCGCCATGGGGGTGATATTAAACCAGCCGCTACAACTAAACATCGGCGATTTGTTCGAGCAACTAAAAATGACGCCAAGCATTGATGCACCGCAGCACACGCCCGTGTACTTTGGTGGTCCGGTACAGGTTGAACGCGGTTTTGTGCTGCATACCCCTGGCGCCGAGTACAACACCACACTGTCATTATCTGAGCATTTGGCCCTGACCTCGTCCAAAGACATAATTGAAGCAGCTGCCCACGACCAGGGCCCTAGCGATATGTTTATTGCGTTGGGCTATGCCGGTTGGACGGCTGGCCAACTGGAGCAGGAGCTACAACAAAACGCCTGGCTGAATCTGGCCTTGCCCGCACCAGAACACATGCATCAGCTGATTTTTAATGTGGCCAGTGACGACAAATTGCACTGGGTACTACAACAATCAGGCATCGCCATCGCGCATTTATCCAAGGTGGCAGGACATGCCTGAGTCACCGGCGATAGCGCAAGGTGGGCTGTCGCAAAGCCATCTACCCATAGAGCAACGGCACTATCCTTGGCTGACAGGCACGGTACTGGCATTTGATTTTGGGGAAAAACGCATCGGTGTCGCCAGTGGCGATACCCGCGTGCGGCTGGCACACCCGCTGCAAACCATAGCGGCTGCTGACAATGCAGGCAAGTTTCTGGCGATTGGCCAGTTGTTGCATGCATGGCAGCCGGTATTGCTGGTGGTTGGCCTACCCATGCGCCTGAACGGTGAGGCCCATGCCATGACAGCGCTCGCAAAAAAGTTTGCCCAGCGGCTGGAAGGTCGCTTTAATTTGCCAGTAGTGATGGTGGATGAACGGTTGTCGTCGGCGGAAGCCGCACAGCAACTGCGTGCTGCAGGTGTGCATGGCCGGGCGCAAAAACAACATTTAGACCAGGTGGCCGCACAAACTATATTACAATCCTATTTCGATGGCCTGCCATTGCTGGCGCAGGCGTCAATGGTAGCGCCGCGGGCATAATCAAGAAAGCCCCGCAGGCATAACAAGAGAGACCCGCAGGCATGACTAACCCTTTGACTGAACCCTTACCTGACCCGGAACAATTGCTAGACCATTTGTACCAGCAACTGCGGCCCACCCTGACTGCCGACACGGCACTGGTGGGGATTTACACCGGCGGTGTCTGGCTGATGGAAAAAATACAGGCACGCTGGCTGGCCGAAAGTGGTCAGGAAGTCGTCACCGGTAAACTGGATGCGGCCATGTACCGGGATGACTACGCACAACGCGGCCTGAAAGCGCGTCCGTTGCCGGCCTCACTGCCATTTGATGTCAATGCCAAACACCTGATTCTGATAGACGATATTTTTTACACTGGCCGCACCACGCGCGCAGTCATGAATGAGCTGTTTGACCATGGCCGCCCGGCCAGCATCCGTTTGGCCGTGCTGATTAACCGCGGCGGTGCACAACTGCCTATCCATCCCGACTTTACGGGTGCCGAGTTGCCCTTACCGGCTGATCAGGCGTTTGAATTGTCCATCAACACCCAGGGCCGCCTGCACCTGATGCGGGTGATGGCAAGCGGAGCTTAAGATCCATGTATAACCCGCAACTGAATGCACAGGGCCAACTGCAACATTTGCTAAGCATTGAAGGCTTGCCCAGGCGTATCCTGACCGAAATTCTGGATACCGCAGAAAGCTTTGTGGGGGTGGCCGAGCGCGAAGTCAAAAAAGTGCCGCTGCTCCGTGGCAAAACCGTGTGCAATATTTTTTTCGAAAACAGCACGCGTACGCGCACCACCTTTGAAATTGCCGCCAAGCGCCTGTCGGCCGATGTGCTTAACCTGAATGTCAGCACTTCATCACAGTCTAAAGGCGAGACCATCCTCGACACGGTGAATAACCTGATTGCCATGTCAGCTGACATGTTTGTGGTGCGTCACCAGCAAAGTGGTGCGGCTCATTTTATCGCCCAGCATGTGCCGCCGCATATCAGTGTCATTAACGCTGGTGATGGCCGCCATGCGCACCCGACACAAGGGTTGCTTGATGTATTTACCATCCGCAAATACAAACCAGAGATGCATAACCTGCGCGTGGCCATCGTGGGCGACGTGTTGCACTCACGGGTGGCGCGCAGCGAAATTCATGCCTTAAGTACGCTGGGTGTGCCAGAAATTCGCGTGATTGCGCCACGCACACTGCTACCCACCGATGTCGAAAAACTGGGCGTACAGGTGTATCACGACATGGCCAGCGGACTCAAAGACGTGGATGTGGTTATGATGCTGCGCTTGCAAAACGAGCGTATGAGTGGCGCCTTGTTACCCAGTACGCAAGAATTCTTTCAAACCTTTGGTCTGACCCCGGAACGGCTGGCACTGGCCAGACCGGACGCCATCGTCATGCACCCCGGCCCGATGAACCGTGGCGTTGAAATTGATTCGGCGGTGGCCGATGGCAAACAATCGGTTATTCTGCCGCAAGTGACGTATGGCATTGCCGTACGCATGGCAGTGATGGCCATTCTGGCCGGAGGTTATACCGCATGAAGATTCTCATCAGACAAGGGCGCTTGCTAGACCCGGCACAAGGACTAGACCGTATTGATGACTTGTACATTGCAGATGGCAAGGTACTGGCCATCGGCGCCGCGCCGGCTGACTTTGTCGCCGATCAGGTGATTGACGCCACCAACCATTGGGTGATGCCGGGCCTGGTGGACCTGTGCGCCCGCTTGCGTGAACCCGGCAGTGAATACAAAGCCACCTTGGCCAGCGAGCTACGCGCCGCCATGGCGGGTGGGGTCACCAGTTTGGCCTGCCCGCCGGATACCGAGCCGGTGCTGGACGAACCGGGTCTGGTCGAAATGCTCAAGCACCGCGCCAAATCGCAAGCTCTGGCGCATGTGTATCCGCTCGGGGCCATGACCAGACAACTGCATGGCCAGTTACTGACTGAAATGTATGCGCTGACCGAAGCCGGCTGCGTCGGTTTTTCGCAAGCCGACAATGCAGTGGTAGACACGCAAGTACTATGGCGGGCGTTTGAATATGCCGCCAGTTTTGGTTACACACTGTTTTTACGCGCAGAAGATCCGTTTTTGGCCAAGCAAGGCGTCGCCCATGACGGGGAAGTGGCTTCCCGACTGGGTCTGAAAGGCATACCGGCAGCGGCTGAAAGCATTGCCTTACACACCATGTTACGATTGGCGCAAGCCACCGGCGCCCGTCTGCATATCAGTCGGGTATCGACTGCTGAAGCAGTGGTTCTGATTCGGGCCGCCAAACAGCAGGGCATGGCGCTGACAGCAGATACCAGCATCCAGCACCTGCATTTGACCGACCTCGATGTCGGCTTCTTTGACAGCCAGTTTCACCTGAAGCCGCCACTGCGTGGCCAGCGCGACCGTGACGCCTTGCGTCAAGGCTTGCTCGACGGCACGCTGGATGCGCTGTGTTCAGACCATACGCCGGTGGATGATGATGGCAAGTTATTACCGTTTGCCGAGTCGGAGGCGGGCGCTTCGGCACTGGAACTGTTGTTACCGTTAACCCTGAAATGGGCACAGGAGCAGTCGCTACCGTTGCTGCATGCCTTACGGCTGATTACACAGTCACCCGCCAATATTCTGAACATTGCCGCCGGTCATCTACAACCCGGTGCGGTGGCCGATGTGGCGATTTATGCACCCGACACCGAGTGGCGGGTAGAAGCAACCGCCTTGCTAAGCCAAGGCAAAAATACACCGTTCTTGCGCATGCCGTTACAGGGCAAAGTCAACCATACCCTGAGTCAGGGCGTGCTGGTTTACACTGCCTGATGAGTGCCCTGGCTAGACAATATCCAGATGTGACAACGGGCTATTGTCGGCAGCTACCGCATGCTTGCTGTTGAGCTTGATGCGCAAACGCAGGTCATTGACCGAATCGGCATTGCGCAACGCATCATCGTAACTGATGGCGCCAGACTCATAGAGCTCGAACAGCGCCTGATCAAAGGTTTGCATGCCCAATTCGCGCGACTTGGCCATAATCTCCTTGATACTGTGCACTTCGCCCTTGTAAATCAGGTCTGCAATCAGCGGTGATTGCATCAGAATTTCAATGGCGGCCGCCCGGCCCTCCCCATCTAAACGCGGAATCAGCCGTTGCGAGGCAATGCAGCGCAAATTCAGCGATAAATCCATCAGCAGTTGCTGTCTGCGCTCTTCCGGAAAAAAGTTGATAATGCGGTCCAGCGCCTGATTGGTGCTATTGGCGTGCAGGGTGGCCAAACACAAATGACCAGTCTCGGCAAAGGCGATGGCATAGTCCATGGTTTCGCGGTCGCGGATTTCACCTATCATGATCACATCCGGGGCCTGACGCAGGGTGTTTTTCAGCGCGATTTGCCAGTTCTCGGTATCCACACCAATTTCACGCTGGGTGACAATGCATTGCTTGTGGTCATGAATAAACTCTACCGGGTCTTCAATGGTGATGATATGCCCGTAGCTGTGTTCGTTACGGTAGCCGATCATGGCAGCCAGCGAGGTGGACTTACCATATCCAGTGCCGCAGACAAAAATAATCAGGCCACGCTTGGCCATGGACACCTCTTTAAGCACCGCTGGCAGCTTCAGGTCTTCGAAACGCGGTATTTTGGTATTGATGGTACGAAATACCAGTCCGGTAGCACTGCGCTGCACAAAGGCGTTGACGCGAAACCGCGCCACCTGCGGCACACTGATGGCGAAATTGCATTCATTGGTTTGCTTGAATTCTAGCGCCTGCTTGTCATTCATCACCGCCAGAGCAATGTCACGCGTATGCTCAGGGGTCAGCGTTTCACTGGAGACAGGCGTGAGTTTGCCGTCAATTTTCATGGCCGGTGGAAAACCGGCGGTGATAAACAAGTCAGAGGCTTTTTGTGCCATCATCTGCCTTAACAGTTGCTGGATAAAATGCTTGACCTTGGCAACGTCGGTGCCGGATGGCTGGCTAGTGGCCGGGGACGTATTGCTGGAAATATCGTTCATGGTAGGTGCGATCAGTCTGGATGCTGCGTACGAGAATGGCTTAGCCGAGTATGCTGTCGCGGTTGGCCGCCTTGGTGCGTGCCTCAGCCGCGCTGATGATGTTGCGTCTGACCAGCTCTTGCAAGTTTTGATCCAGCGTCTGCATACCGACATTTTGGCCAGTCTGGATGGCTGAATACATTTGCGCCACCTTGTTTTCACGTATCAGGTTACGGATGGCCGGTGTGCCTATCATGATTTCATGCGCCGCCACCCGTCCCTGTTCATCACGGGTTTTACACAGCGTTTGTGAAATGACCGCCCGCAACGATTCAGAGAGCATGGAACGTACCATTTCCTTTTCTGCGGCCGGAAACACATCGACCACCCGGTCTATGGTTTTGGCGGCCGAACTGGTGTGCAGCGTGCCAAACACCAGGTGACCAGTTTCCGCAGCAGTGAGCGCCAGCCGTATGGTTTCCAGGTCACGCATTTCGCCTACCAGTATCACATCCGGGTCTTCACGCAGTGCTGAACGCAAGGCATTTTCAAACGACTGCGTATGCGGGCCGACTTCGCGCTGATTGATGAGCGATTTTTTCGAGGTATGTACGAATTCAATCGGGTCTTCCACGGTCAAAATGTGCGCCATTTGTGTGTCATTGATATAGTCGACCATGGCCGCCAGCGTGGTGGACTTACCAGAACCGGTCGGGCCGGTGACCAGTACAATGCCGCGTGGCGTGTCGGCAATGTCTTTAAAAATTTGCGGCGCTTGCAATTGCTCCAGCGTCAGCACCTGACTGGGAATGGTACGAAATACTGCGCCGGCACCGCGTTGCTGGTTAAAGGCGTTGACCCGAAAACGGGCCAGGTTGGGAATTTCAAATGAAAAATCACACTCCAGCGTTTCTTCAAATACCTTGCGCTGGATGTCATTCATAATGTCGTACAGCATGCGCTGTACTTCATTATGCGCCATGGCCGGCAGGTTAATCTTGCGCACATCGCCATGCACGCGTATGAGCGGCGGCATGCCTGATGACAGGTGCAGGTCAGAGGCCTTGTTTTTGACTGAAAATGCCAGCAAATCAGAAATATCCACAATCGACTCCGGTGATTCTTTTATAATGCGCCATGATGTGCGCCAGATTGCCTTGACTGCATTGCATTCAACGCGTCAAGCACCATGTTTACATCCACGTTTTTAGCCAGTTTAAGCCACACACAGTGAATTGCAAGCCAACAATGCACCCAATCGCGGACCAGTTAACGTTGATTCAACAACAGATTGCGCAAGCCCGTAGCCAATACGCTGCACCGCAAACAGTGGTGTTGTGTGCGGTGAGCAAGGCACAATCGGCGGCCA
Source organism: uncultured Methylotenera sp. (assembly GCA_964470225.1). GTDB lineage: Bacteria > Pseudomonadota > Gammaproteobacteria > Burkholderiales > Methylophilaceae > Methylophilus. The sequence continues at coordinate 7,216 of CAYYBN010000025.1, forward strand.
ATATGCGCTTGGCCTACGCGGCTGGCCAACGCGTGTTTGGTGAAAACTACTTGCAAGAGGCGCTGCGTAAACAGGCCGAACTGCAAGACTGTGCCATCGAATGGCATTTTATCGGGCCGATTCAAAGCAATAAAACACAGCCGATTGCCTGTCACTTCGACTGGGTACAGTCGGTAGACCGTTTGAAAATCGCCCAACGCTTGTCCGCTGCACGCCCGGCCAACTTGCCACCACTGAATGTTTGCCTGCAAGTAAACAGCAGTCATGAACAAAGCAAAAGTGGTGCCAGCGAGTCTGAAGTATTGTCACTGGCGTTACAAATCAATCAATTACCCCGGCTACGCCTGCGTGGGCTGATGGCGATTCCTGCGCCCTGCGCAGGGTTTGACCAGCAACGTGACCAATTCAGGCAGGTGCAACAGTTGTATGTCCGCTTACAACAACACGGATTGTCACTGGATACACTGTCGATTGGCATGAGTGGTGACTTTGTCGCCGCCATCGCCGAGGGCGCAACATTAATTCGCCTGGGCACCGCGCTGTTTGGCGCGCGGCCTGCCCGCACAAATTCTGACTCACTGCATGAGGAAATCTCCTGAATGAACGCCCTTTTCCAGCAATGCCGCCTGACGTTTATTGGTGGCGGCAATATGGCGCAAGCCTTGATGACCGGCTTGCAACAACGTGATTTCAACATGGCCAATATCACGGTCATTGACCCTGACAGCAGCAAACATGCGGCCTTACAACAAGCCTTGGGCGTTCATACGGCCAGTACCCTCAGTGCCGAACAATTGCATGAAGTGATTATTTTGGCGGTTAAACCACAACAATTGAAAGCGGTGGCGAGCGCGCTGGCACCATGGCTACAACAACAGCTGGTAGTTTCGGTGGCCGCAGGCATCCGTACCGCTGATTTGTGTCGCTGGTTAAACGGCCATGCACGGCTGATACGCACCATGCCCAACACCCCGGCGCAAATTCAGGCGGGCATTACCGGTGCCTATGCCCTGCCCGCAGTGACAGCCGCACAGCGCGCGCTGGGCGATGCCTTACTGGCCGCGGTAGGTGAAGTGGTCTGGTTAAACGATGAACAGCAACTGGATGCGGTCACCGCGATTTCTGGCAGCGGACCTGCCTATGTATTTTTGCTGATAGAAGCGCTGACCGCGGCGGGGGTGTCTCTGGGGCTGACGGCAGCCCAGGCGCAACAACTGAGCCTGGCCACGTTCAAAGGTGCCAGTCTGCTCGCGGCCAGCAGCAGTACGCCAGTGGCGACTTTGCGTGAGCAAGTCACGTCCAAAGGCGGTACTACCGAACAAGGGTTACTTAGCTTGAGGGCGCATGACATCCATGCCATTATGCAAGCGGCAGCACAACAGGCGGCCAAACGGGCGCAATCATTGGGTGACGAACTGGGGGCTTTGTAATGCTGGTGAATTTAACGGCTTTTTTACTGCACACCGTACTGGGTCTGCTAACCTTTTTACTGTTGTTGCGCTTTTTAATGCAATATACCCGCACACCGTTTCATAATCCGCTCGGGCAACTGGCGGTGGCGCTGACTGACTGTATGGTCAAGCCTACACGCAAGCTGTAACGGGCGTACAGACAGAGGGACATATCCACCT
>CAYYBN010000025.1:8856-13879 GCA_964470225.1 uncultured Methylotenera sp.
TGGCTGGTACAAATGGTGCGGGCATTGGCAGTGGCCAGCCGGGGCGGGCTGCTGCCGGGGCTGGCAGGTCTGGTGCTGATGGCGCTACAAGGGGTGTTGACCGGCATGGTCGATATTTTCTTTTACGCCATTCTGGCGCAAGCCATCCTCAGCTGGGTGAATCCATTTCATCCGGTGTATGCTGTGCTGGCACAACTGTCATCGCCGATTTTGCGGCCGCTGAGCCGCTTATTGCCACCGATACAGGGCTTTGATTTATCGTCACTGGTGGCGCTGATTTTGTTACAGATGGTTGGCCATATCGTATTGCCAGGCTTGTTTGCCAGCCTGCACTAATCCATGCCGCAGACCAGTCAGTGGCAACCCTGACTGCGTCAGGTGCCGGCTGTTACATCCAGACGATGTCGTAGGCTTCACGTGCGTATTGGGTATCGGGGTGTAGCGACACCGGCTTCTGGATAAAGTCGGATAAATTAGCCAGACTTTGTGATTCTTCATCTTCCAGCATATTAATCACTTCCGGCGATGCCAACACCTTGAACTCATTGGCATTGCTGAACAGTTTGGATTCACGCAACAGCTCGCGCATGATCTGGTAACAAATGGTTTGTGCCGTTTTTAACTCGCCGCGACCCTGACAAATTTTGCATGACTCGCATAGCAAATGGGCCAGACTCTCGCGCGTGCGCTTGCGCGTCAGCTCCACCAGTCCCAGACTAGAAAAGCCGTTGATATTCACGCGTACACGGTCGAGCGCCACGGCCTTGAACAGTTCTTCTAGCACCGCCTCACGCTGCGCATCTTCATCCATGTCGATAAAGTCGATGATGATGATGCCGCCCAAGTTGCGTAAACGCAGCTGCCGGGCGATGGTTTGTGCCGCTTCCAGATTGGTTTTAAAAATGGTGTCGGACAGGTTGCGACCACTGACAAAGCTGCCAGTGTTCACATCCACTGTGGTCAGGGCTTCAGTCTGGTCAAAAATCAGATAGCCGCCAGACTTGAGCTCGACCTTGCGTGACAAGGCTTTTTCAATCTCGCTGTCGATGTCATAAAACTCGAACAGTGCGCGTTCACCCTTGTAATGGGTCAGCGGTTTGACCGCATGCGACACATACAGCTCGGCAAACTCCTTCAGCCGTTCATACATTTCGCGCGAATCAACGCGGATGCTCACGGTATGTTTGCACACCACGTCACGCAGGATACGACGTGGCAAACTCAGGTCATAGAAAATCAGTGAGCGTTCACCAACACGGGTACTTTCATACTGGATTTTTTCCCACACCTTGCGCAGGTATTCAATGTCGGCCAGCAATTCTTCATCGGTGGCATTTTCCGACATGGTGCGTATGATGTAACCGCCGCTGCGCTGCTCAGGCAACAGGCCAATCAGGCGATTACGCAAAAACTCGCGCTCCTCTTCCAGGTCGATGCGCTGCGAAACGCCAATATGGCTTTGGTACGGCAGGTAGACCAGAAAACGGCCGGCAATACTGATTTCGGTGGTCAGGCGCGCACCCTTGGTGCCGATGGGTTCCTTGATCACCTGCACGATGATGGACTGGCCTTCGTGCAGCACCTCCTGAATTGGTCGCTCGCTTTTGACTTCACCATCTTCGGTGTGGCATTCCTTGATGTCCGCCGCATGCAAAAACGCGGCACGTTGCAAGCCAATTTCCACAAATGCCGACTGCATGCCAGGCAACACGCGCACCACGGTACCGCGGTAAATGTTGCCGACAATGCCCAATGAGGACTGACGTTCAATGTGCAGTTCCTGTACCACCCCTTGTTCCAGAATCGCCACCCGCGTTTCCTGCGGGGTGACGTTGATTAAGACTTCTTGTGCAATCGACATATTGACCTACCTTTTTTAAGCTTCTGCATCGTCTGGCGGTGCCTGCCGACGTGCTTTTAGTCTACCACGCCTGTAGCAGTTGTGCGGTTTCGTGCACAGGCAAGCCCATCACCCCGCTATAACTGCCTTCAATCAGGCTAATCCAGCGACCGGCGCGCCCCTGTATGCCATAGGCACCGGCCTTGTCCATGGGTTCGCCGCTGGCAACATTGTCGGCCAGCACCTCCATGGGTACGTCCATCATCTCCACCCGCGTGCTGCTGACCAGACAACGCAACTGACCCTGTTGCCACAAAGCAACGGCCGTATGCACCCAGTGACTGCTGCCACTGAGTTGTTGCAGCATCCACAGCGCTTCGGCGGCATCGGCTGGCTTACCTAGTATCTGCGCATTCAGCGCGACCGTGGTATCTGCCGCCAGCACCGGCAAGCCAGTATCCACCGAACTGCCAGCAATCGCCATGGCTTTGGCCTGTGCCAAACGGCTGACATAGTCCAGCGGCAATTCCCCTGGCAGTACCGATTCGTCAATATCGGCCGGCCTGACTTCGCATTGCACGCCCATCTCGGCCAGCAAAGCCACCCGCCGCGGACTGCGCGACGCCAAAATCACCTGCCGAACTGGCATGATTACGGACATAACCGACTCCCTTAGCTGACAAGACTGGCACGTTAACACAAAGCCCGGCCACCATGCCATGCGCAAACGCCTATCAAGGCCCTGGCGCAAGGCGCAACACCAGCTTTGTGTACAATGTCGTTTACGAAACAACACGAATGACCGAAACCATGCAAGCCCTGGAACCCCTGCTGCAACGCGCCGAGCAACTGCTGGCCAGACTGGAACGCCTGTTACCTGCTGAAGCCCCTCCCACTGACTGGCAAGCGCTGGCCTGGCGCTGGCTCAGCCAGCCCGGACACGGTCTGCTACAGGCGGTACACCACCCGCAGACCGTGTCTCTGGATGACATTTGTTTTATCGACCGCCAAAAAGCCGAGGTGGTCCGAAATACGCGTCAGTTTGTGCAAGGCCTGCCCGCCAACCATGTGTTGCTCACCGGCGCACGCGGTACCGGCAAATCATCCCTGGTCAAAGCCGTGTTACATGCCTATGCCGGACAAGGCTTGCGGCTGATCGAAGTAGAAAAGCAGGCACTGACTGACCTGCCTCAAATCACTGCTTTGCTGCGCCATCGCCCGGAAAAATTCATTATTTTTTGCGACGACCTGACCTTTGAAGCCCATGATGACGGCTACAAAGCCTTAAAGGTGGTACTGGACGGCTCGATAGAACACCCGGCCAGCAATATGCTGGTTTACGCCACCTCTAACCGTAAAAACCTGATGCCTGAAATGATGGCTGACAACCAGCCGCTGATGCAACAAGGGGAAATTCGCCCCAACGACACCATTGATGAAAAAAATGCATTGGCTGAACGTTTTGGCTTGTGGTTATCGTTTTACAGTTTTGATCAGGCAGAATATCTGGCCATTGCCGCGCATTGGCTACATTCGTTTGGCTTAACGCTCGATGAGGCTGCACAGCGCGCAGCACTTCAGTTTTACCATACCCGCGGCGCACGCAGTGGTCGAGTGGCCTATCAGTTTGCCAAAGATTACGCAGGCAAAACCCTGCTCCAACCTTAATCCATTACGCTTAACCTACCCAACCATGACCAAACTCGTCCAGGTGGCAGTCGCCATTTTACAACGCCCGAATGGCGAATACTTACTCGCCAGCCGCCCGCATGGCAAAGGCTGGGCGGGTTGGTGGGAGTTTCCCGGTGGCAAAATCGAGCAAGGCGAAACACCCTTGCAAGCCCTGGTTCGTGAAGCGCAAGAAGAACTCGGCATCACCCCGACGCGCATACAGCCCTGGATTAAACGCCGTTACGACTACCCGGCCACCCACGACGCCGATGCCAAAACCGTATTGCTCCATTTCTTTTTTGTCAGCGAATGGACCGGCGAACTACACCCGCACGAAGGCCAACACTTCGCGTGGCAACACCCGCAACAACACAATGTGAGCCCGGTGCTACCCGCCAACGCCCACATCATGCACGCACTGACACTCCCCACCATTTATGCCATTAGCAATATGGCCGAGATGGGCCAAGCTGCTTTTTTGCAAGCGCTACAACGGCAACTCGACCAAGGCCTGCAACTGCTGCAAATCCGCGAGGCACCGCTCAGCCAAGCCGCACTCGCCAGCCTCAGTGAGCAAGTGCTGACTTTATGCGCCCCATACCATTGCCGCGTTTTACTCAATGGCAGCCCTGAACAAGCGCAACAACTCGGCTACCAAGGCGTACACCTCAACAGCCAGCGCCTAATCGCACTCAAGCAAAAACCTCAACACTTAATGGTCGGTGCCTCCTGCCACAATGCCCACCAACTGCAACATGCCCAAGCGTTACAACTCGACTTTGCACTACTCTCGCCCGTTTTACCCACCCGCAGCCATCCAGAAGCCAAAGGATTAGGCTGGGCAATGTTTGAACAACTCATCAACGGATTAGAAATACCGGTGTATGCACTGGGTGGTATGCAGCCCGCACATGAAAGCGAGGCATTAAGCTGTGGTGCGCGCGGCATCGCAATGCAACGCGCAATCTGGCAATAAAATAACGAATAGCAATAGGGTTTGGCTCACTGCTAGCCCAGTTGATTCCTCCAACATTATCAAACCCAGGCAACCCTTGCCCCATAACCTCTTTATACCAAACAGTCACGCACTACATGCCTGATTTGTGTACTGGCAGAAACATTCCCCTCAACCGCCAGATGAGATAAAAAAGCTTCAACTTCTTTACCGCCCATCTCTTTTGGATGGCGCTTATGATGAAACAAAATATACCGCTTTGCCCATTGCAAATGTTGCGTTTCTGTTCAAATGCTGTAATGATTGAAACGTATGTTTTCACGCATTAACGCTAGTAACTTCGGTGTGTGTTTTCTGATGTGGATATGAAGTTGTCATGTCTATTGCCCAAGAAAAAATCGAAGATAAACAATCATTTATTTGAATAATCTACAAATTAAGCAAATGTTAAATTTAAGTTATACAACGATTTCGATGTCTACACGTTAGGTCAATAATGTTCGCTAAACTTTCATACTGGATCTCCTTTTTGGGTACATCATATCTTTCTTACCGTT
>CAYYBN010000026.1:0-13815 GCA_964470225.1 uncultured Methylotenera sp.
GACCAGCCTAGTGTTAGTTCAAAATAAAAAAGCCGACTTACGTCGGCTTTTTTACATTGCTTTGAAACCAGATTACTTAGCTTCAGCAGCTGGAGCAGCTTCAGCAGCTGGTGCGGCTTCAGCAGGTGCAGCTTCAGCAGCTGGTGCGGCTTCAGCAGGTGCAGCTTCAGCAGCAGGAGCAGCTTCAGTTGCAGCAGGCGCTTCAGCAGCAGGTGCTTCTTCAGCAGGTTTTTCACCACAAGCGGTCAAAGCCAAAGCCAACAATGCAGCCAACAATGCAGAACGTGTCATCTTAATTTCCTTAGTATAATGAGCAAAAAATAAGTACGGTGAACTCGTTACTTAAACACCGAGTGCATAAATTGTATCAGCAAACAATTATAAATAGAATTCTTTGCACCATAAAAAAGCATGTTTTTTCAACCATCACCCCCAAAATAGCCACAGCCTATACGGTCAATCTGTCGTTTTTTTGGCCAAAGCAATCCCCGCATTCAAGTATTTGTGAGATGTAAGTACCCTGCCAGATAGCCTTCGTGTAACCAATTCTGAAAACCAGTGCATGTGCACGCTGTCATTTGTGCCGGCAGCAGTTGCCGATGCAACGCCAATGACTGGAGGTATTCGATAGCCGTTACCGCTGCCGGAACAGCCTCGCCATTCAGAAAATAGTGTTGCTGCCAATGTAGCAGTTGCGACTGCAAATCGAGCATGATGCCCTGCGCACGCGCCATGTGCATAAAACGTGCAAGCGCCATTTTACGTGCTGGCTGAAAAGTGACATGTGACTTGGGTTCACTCAGGTATCGGGCCAGAAATATACCCAGCGGTGTAGCCGACCAGTCGAGTTGTGTCAGCATATGGCGCACGTTGGTCACCATGGCTGCATCAATTTCGCTGGGGTCGGTGCTGACTTGCAGATCTGGATCTTGATACATTTGATCAGGCAAGTCCTGCTGTCGACAGGTTTCGAGATACTCAATGGCCAGTTCACGCGCAGCCGGTGCGCGAAAACCAACAGAATAGGTCATACATGCATCGTCCTCCGCAATCCCCCAGTGCGCTACTGATGGTGGCAGATAGAGCATATCTCCCGCTGACAGCACCCATTCCTGTTCGCAGACAAAGTTGGACAGAATGCGCAACGGGGCCCCAGGCAGCAAGTGGTGGTCGTGTTGCTGGCTGATCCGCCAGCGCCGCTGTCCAGCACCCTGCAGTAAAAACACATCGTAACTGTCAACATGTGGGCCAACCCCACCGCCACGCGGCGCATAGCTCACCATCAAGTCGTCCAGCCGGGCATGCGGGATAAAGGAAAACTGCGCCAGCAAGGCGCGGGCTTCAGGCAACACATGGTCCAGATGCTGCACCAGCAAGGTCCAATTGTTTGCCGGTAACTGGCTAAACACGGCTTCGTCCAGAGGTCCATGCGTCACCTGCCATTGTCCGGTTATCGAGTCCGCCTGCGGTTGATGCTGAATAAGACGCGACGGCACCAGCGCCTCACAGGCCAAGCCCGCCAGCTCATCAGGGCTGAGCAATCCAGTAAAGCCGGGAATGGCACCCCGGATCAGCAAAGGCTTTTTTTGCCAGTAATCGCGTAAAAATTCAGCAGGGGTGAGGCCATTGAGCAGGGTCAGGGATGGGGCAGGCGCCATGTGTATTCTCAATCAAGCATTAAAAAGGAAAGAAACTGGCCGTGCTAATGCTTTGTGTCAGCTTGGAAATCAATCGCTGCGACTTTTCGGCCAACACCAGTGCCAGCATATCGGTACGGGCAATCACCTTGCCAAATTCGCGCTCAAAACTCAGGTTACGCTCTTCATCATGCATAGTGTTGCTCAATAGCAGTAAATGACCGGCGGCTTTGGCGGTACCCAGTTTCCACATGGCAATTTCAATGTTGCGTGCCGCATTATACAAATTTTGTGGTTCCAGCCTATCGGTCAAAAAAAAGCGGGTTTTCAGGCCATGGGCACGGTACAGCATGGACTGTATCCCCACCATCAGCGCCAGTACGCGGTCACCGCTGTAACGGTCATTAAATGCCAGCATAATCGCAGCGGTGCCTTGGGCACCGTCCAGCGCATCAAAGTGCCAGCGATGACTCACCGCCGGGTCAAACACGTGCTCGACAATTTGTTCCGGCATGCCCAGCCCAGATTTTAATGCCTCAGTGGGATTACGTTTGTACAGCTTGAGCATCAACCGCTTCAATGACTCGGTGTTTTCGGAGTATTCAATATCCGCCAAGCGATCGATGTCACTTTTTGCCAGTTGTTCCAGGGTGTTGCGGTCATTACGCATGGGTACGGGCCGTGCATTAGGCGAGTCGATATACCCACCTGGGGGCGACGAGGCACAAGCAGTCAAACATAATACGCACCCGATGACCCCAAGCCGCGGCAGGCAAATCATGCTGGGAGCTGCCTCTGCGGCGGGAACACAATACTAAAGCAGCTGCCTTGCCCGGGGACACTTTCGACCTGTAAGTGCGCCTGATGATGATGCAGGATATGTTTAACAATGGACAACCCAAGCCCAGTGCCACCGGTATCGCGGCTGCGTCCACTGTCAACGCGGTAAAAGCGTTCAGTCAAGCGTGGAAGATGATGCGCCTCGATGCCGATACCGGTATCCTGCACACTGAACACCAGTTGTTCACCGCGTTGCTGCCAGTACAGGTCTACCTTGCCGCCAGCAGGCGTATAGCGCACGGCATTGCTAGTCAGATTGCTCATGGCACTGAGTAATTCACTGTAACTACCTAATAAATTAGCCTCGGTTTGCATGTGCAGCGTGATAATGTGACGGCCATGACTGAGCGCGATGGCGTCGTGCTGTAGTTGCTGACACAGCAAACTCATATTGATCTCGGCCTCGTCCTTGAGGCCGGCATTGCTCTCGATGCGAGACAAGGTCAACAGGTCCTCAATAATGTGGCGCATGCGTGTGGTTTGCGCCTGCATCATGTCAAAATAGGGCTGTATCTCAGGCGACACCTGCCCCTGCATGTCGGCGATGGTTTCCAGAAAACCACCGATGACTGTGAGCGGAGTACGCAACTCATGCGAGACATTGGCAATAAAATCCCGGCGCATGATTTCGGTTTTTTCCAGCAGCGAAACATCGCGGCAAATCAGCAGTTTTTGTTTACTGGCAAACGGAATAATCTGCATCTCCAGCGTTACATCTGGACTGCGCCAGGACTTGAGTTTAAGCGGCTCACCATATTCTTGCTGTTGCAGATAATGGACAAATTCCGCCTGACGCACCAGATAATACAAGGGCTGATTTTCGTCGTGACCACGCTTGAGGCCAAGCCGTTGCTCGGCGGGTTCGTTGAACCACTCGATTTCGTTGCGGTTATTTAGAACCACCACACCATCAGGCAGTGCACTGGTGGCATGACGCAACCGCTCCAGGGTACTACTTAACTGGCTCTGACTACGCGAATGTTTGCGCAACTCTTGGTACAAACTGGCAAATACGTCCTCCCAAAAGCCTTTGCCATTGGGGATAAAATTCAGGCTGGGCTTTTGCAACCACAGATAGAGCCGGTGCATCCAGTACAAATGGCCGGCCAGATACACCAGCACACCCAGCACCAATAGCAACCAGCCAGTATTGGCCTCCCATATCCAGCCGGTCAGCAAACTCAGGGCCGACCATACCAACAATAGCCAAGCGGCTTTCCACATGATGTCCTGCACATGCACCCCTGAAAAAATGCGTTGGCGAGATTATACCTGCCTGATGCGTTTCACGTATGCAGGCCGTTAAAATGATGCGACAGCTTACTGTGGACGTAGTGACCTGGCGTAAGGCTTGGCTAATGGCTCACCAATGAACAAGCCTTGCGCTGGCCATTTCACGCTTTTCCAGTAGGCTTCAACCAAAGTTTCACCGGCCAGATAATGCACCAGCATGACGGTCGGGTTGGGAAATTTCTGCCAGTAATTGCACGGCTCAGAAACCGAGCCATAACTACCAGTCAAACCAGCCTCCAGCCAGCGCGTGGCAGGCATTTGCGGGCCATGCTCGCGCAATATGCCGCCAGTTGAAGTCAGGTGATCAGCGACCGCACCGGGCAAATAATGATTACTGTCCAACCCCTGCACCTGAATAGCACCTGTGAAATAAAACATGACATCGTTCTGATGTTCAACGGCGTCCGTATTCAGCGTATGCAAAGTTAATCTTTTGGACGAAATGGTGACACCATCATCTGGAAAAAACGGTTCGCGCGGTTTGGAACGGTTAGGGTCACTGGTTTTGACAAAATAGGCATGCCCCTCGTTCAGCGAAAACTCACTTAGCACACCGCGGTCAATCAGTGCCTTGGCAGCATGGATACTGGTCACGGGCAGCAACATGGATAATCTGATTTGATAATCAGCCAGTGGCCGTAAACTGGCACTATTAAAATATGGATTATCTCGGCCAGGGTCGCAGGTTTTCGCACATTGATTAAGATCCAACCCTAAGGTAAGCGCACTGGTCAGGCTATTACACTGCACTGCAAATGGTGCTCTCCATACCAATAACAGGACTTGTTGCTGGCCAATTTTGGCATCAATTTGCGCTTTAAGCGCCTCAAACTGTTCGACACTCAGCACCTCTTTGGCAGGCATGGGCAGCGTGACGGCGATGACATTAGATGCCGGTATTTGTCGCGCTTGCACGTAGTAACGCGCGACTTCTTCACTGGCAGGGTCTGCCGCATTGAATACCACAGCCACATCCTGAGCTGTGAATTGTGAAGGACGGGTGATGATACGCTCGCTAAGGTCTTTACCATCGGCATGGCTGGCATGCAACACCAGCATGCACAGGACGATGAGATCACGCACAAGCATCTGATGAAAGTGATTGATATACACACACAATTCCTGAAAAATAGGTCTGAATACACAGACAATGATGACCATCACTCGCCAACGCTCATTTAAAGGATACCAGCACACATGCAAGCCTCAAACACCGTATTGATTACCGGCGCTAACCGTGGCCTCGGGTTGAAGTATGTTCAGCAATATGCCGCGGATGGTTATCGGGTGATTGCTACCGCCCGCACGCTGTCCAGTGATAGCGCACTGGCACGGCTGGCCGCCAGTGATTCACATATAAGCTGTCATGCGCTGGATGTCGGTTCAGTAGCAGCCATTCGCCAGTTGGCAAATACACTGGCAGGTCAGCGCATTGATGTGTTAATCAGCAATGCCGGCGTTTACCCTGAAAGCCGCTGGGGTGAAACTTGTATGCAGTCATGGCAGATGGCATTTCAGGTCAACACCATGGCCACCTATTTTTTGGCCGAAGCATTTCTGCCGCATTTAAGCCAGGCACAACCCGGAAAACTGATTGCCATGTCCAGCAAAATGGGCAGCGTTGCCGATAACAGCAGTGGTAGTAGCTACATTTACCGTACCAGTAAGGCAGCCCTGAATATGCTGGTGAAAAGTCTGGCGCTGGATTTGCAACCAAGCGGCGTACTGGTCGCTGCCTTGCACCCTGGCTGGGTACGCACCGACATGGGCGGGCCACGCGGCCTGATTGACACCCGAACCAGTGTAGCAGGCTTGCGACGGGTCATCGCCAATTTGTCGGCCGAGACCAGTGGTCATTTTCTGGCCTATGACGGACAACCGATTCCCTGGTGAGGCATGCACCCCCTAGCCTTTACGGTATGGGCTGCGCTCTTCGAGTTCGTCTATGCTGTGCGCCATTACTTGTTGTTCGCGTTGCAGAAAATCGGCCACCGCCTGTTGTAGGCCAGCATGTTGCAACCAATGCCATGAGCAGGTTGGATATGGCGTAAAACCCCGTGCCAGCTTATGCACGCCTTGCGCCCCTCCCTCGAAGTAACGTAGGCCATGGCTGATACAAAATTGTTGTGGCTGGTAATAGCACAATTCAAAATGTAAACAGGAAATGTCTGCAAGTGCGCCCCAGTAGCGTCCATACAGCGTATGTTGATTATGTAAACACAGGCTCGCCGCCACCGGCGCTTGCGCTTGATAGGCGACAAACAAGGCCAGTTGCTGCGGCATATGTTGCGCCAGTTGCAGAAAAAACGTTTTTGGCAAATAAGGCTGGCTGCCATGCAGGTGGTAGGTGTTAACGTAGCATTGATAAAAAAAGTCCCAGTGTGCGGCAGTGGCCGTATGGCCATTCAAGTGCTGACACACCACACCTGCACGGCTGACCTTGGCCCGTTCCTGCCGGATTTTTTTACGTTTATCATGACTTAACTGCGCCAGAAAGTCTTCCCAGTGGGCATAGCCCGGATTTTCCCAACGGAACTGCACGCCCTGCCGCATCAACCAGCCCGCTGAATGGCAAGAGTCACTGCTCGCCGCATCAGGAAACAGTACATGTACGCCAGAGTAGCCCTGTTGTTGTGACAACGTTTGCAGGGTTTGCAACATCAGCTTGGCAATCGCAGTGGCATCAGCCAACTGCGGATGCAGCAACACTCGTGGCCCGGTCACCGGCGAAAACGGAATCGCTGACAACAGCTTGGGGTAGTACGGCAAACCAGCGCGCTCCAGGGCATCTGCCCAAGCCCAGTCAAACACATATTCGCCGTAGGAATGCCATTTTTCATACAGAGGCATGACGGCAACCAGCCGGTCAGCTTCGCTACCAGTGAGATAAACCGCCAGATGTCTGGGCTGCCAGCCCGTGCCTGCACCCACTGCCCCGGTCTCCTCAAGCGCACGCAGCAAAGCATAATCCAGGAATGGATGATCACCGGCCAATATTTGCCAGTCTGCTTGAGACAGGTCTCGGATATGGGTATGAAATTCCAGCCGCAGTTGCGCTGGAGAACATGAAATCAGCGCATGACTGTCGGCAGACAGCATAGAAGAAGGGTTGCTCAATGTCGTCTCTCAGTCAAACAGATACAGTCATACGGTTATGCAAAGTATCGCACAGGCTTACATGCAGGCAAGTGCCTGTTACACATGACCAGTATCGGCAACAAACATTCCCGACCTAAGGCAAAGTACTGAGTTTTGAGCCAAGGAAGAAACCTGTAAACGAGTGCGCAGTGACAGTGTTCAAACCCAGTTTACCCGCAACGAGACAGGCGAATACTGCTTCAAAATGCGTTGAGTATGAACTGAAGGGGTGACCTAGCTGGTAGGCCGTTTGCGATTGGGCGGTATTTCTTTGCTATTAGAGGAAACCGGATTGGTTTTTGGTTTGAGTTTGAGTTTACTGTCGATTTCAGTGTCGGGCAGAGGGGTGATGGATGGGTTTTCAAATTTCGCTTGGGCTGCTTTTTGACGTTCCAGCATTTTGTTTTGCGCCAGTTCCAATTCTTCTAGCGTAATGACATTATTGTCATCTACGTCCACATAGGAAAAGTGGCGTGCAACTTGTGGCAAACACAAGGTCACTTCTTCGCGGTCAAGGGATTCATCGTTGTCACGGTTGCATTCATTGAATCGCTGGGTGATGCTCTCATGCATGGCCTTGCGTTTTTGTTCCATCAGCTGATGGTCAGGGTCAGTATTACGTGCGTAATCGGAGAGGGCTTTACGTAGCCTGGCGCGGTCTTCAGGGCTAAAATTACGCTCCAGTGTTTTAGACAGACCAATTTCATCGTTGTCTGAACTGCGGTTTTCTGCCAAACGCACCGGGGCCTTTAATTCGGCGCACACAGGCAATGCGGACAGCAAACAGCCAGTCAGCAAAAGACTGTGTCTAAGGATTAAACTCGCTCTCGACATCGACATCCAGATTCATTTTTTATCGCTGCACACTCGCACGCCAAACTATTCTCCTCTGCGCGCGAACCTGAGACCACACCCCAAGTATTATTGCTACTTTTAGATGGGGCGAGGCATTATTTGGTTCAGCTATTTGTGACCTCGTTTTGGGGCATGAGTATCATGCAATATGATTGTAAATGCAATGTTTCATTGCTCTCGCGATTTGTAACTGATTGTAACCAGGTCATGACGGAGGCTACCTGGCATAGGGTATAATTGTGCTGTGATGTATGTCATCTATGGGCTACATACATTAAGTGAAATGATACTCGCATAACACATTTGGTAGGCTGAGGTTAATCAATGGCAGAGCAGTTAAAAAATATTCTGATGGTTGATGACGATTTGCGCATGCGCGAATTGTTACAGCGCTATCTGACCGACCAGGGATTTAATATTAAATCTGTGTCTGATGGCAAAGAAATGGACAAAGCGCTGGAAAGTGCACATTTTGATCTGCTTATTCTAGACCTGATGTTGCCCGGAGAGGATGGCCTGACAATTTGCCGTCGTTTACGTGGCGCCAGCTCGCAAACCCCCATCATCATGCTGACTGCTCGGGGAGATGAAGTAGATCGTATTGTCGGGCTGGAGATGGGGGCCGATGATTACCTGCCCAAGCCATTCAACCCTCGCGAATTGCTGGCACGTATCAATGCCGTATTACGTCGCCATGAAATGGCGCCAAAACCGGTTGAAGAAGCCAAAACTTCAGCCTTTCAATTTGGTGAGTTTGTGTTTGACACAAATACTCGCAGCCTGAGCCGTAATGGCATGCCCATTACCATTACTAGCGGAGAATTTACCCTGCTCAAAGTGTTTACCGAACACCCACGCCAACCCTTGTCACGTGACCGGCTTATGCAATTGGCGCGTGGCCGAGAGTTAGATGTGTTTGATCGCAGCATTGATGTGCAAGTCTCCCGTTTGCGTCGTATCATCGAACAAGACCCGGCGCACCCGCGCTATCTGCAAACCATGTGGGGCTTTGGCTATGTGTTTATTCCTGATGGCGAAGCGCAATAACGCCGATGTTTGTCAGCCATAGGATTAATGTTGTCACTGCTGCCACGTAAACTGCTGTCGCGCATCATGCTGCTGATTGCCATTTTGCTGGCCATCAGTATCTATGCCTCATTGAAAATTTTCGATTACTTTGAACGTGAGCCTCGTGCCACCACGGCGGCACTGCAAGCGGTCACCATCGTCAATTTCACGCGCGCATCGTTGATTGCCTCGCATGAAAATCGTCGTCTGGCATTGCTTTCCGAATTGTCAGGGCGCGAGGGCGTGCGCGTCTATGCTGCAGACTTTCTTGAAGACATTGAAGCGTTGCCTGCTGACCCTTTTATCAATCTGGTGGCACAAAAAATCCGTGAAAGGCTGGGTGACGAGACGATTATCACGGTCAATCACTACGATGTTCCAGGATTGTGGATCAGCTTTAATGTGGATCAAGATGACTTCTGGGTGGTCATTCCCAAAATTCAGGTTGACCGACCGTTTCCATGGCACTGGCTGGGCTGGGGTGCCGTAGTGGCCCTGTTATCGCTCTCAGGTGCCTATATTTTGGCGGCGAAAATCAACCGGCCATTGACCATGCTGGTCCATGCGGCAGAACGTTTACGCAACGGTGAACCAGCACCGCGCCTGCCGGATGACAGCGTTGAAGAGCTGCGTGAAGTGGCACACACGTTCAATGAGATGGCGGAATCGCTGGCCAGACTGGATGCCGAACGTACCCTGTTACTGGCCGGGGTTTCGCATGACATCCGCACGCCGCTGGCCCGTTTGCGGCTGGCGGTGGAAATGTTGCCGCAAGAAGCCGACTACATGAAACAAGGCATGATTGAAGACATTACCGACATGGACAACATCATCCACCAGTTTCTCGACTTTGTGCGCGGGGTAGAAGGTGAGCCCACCAAAATGATGGATTTAAATGACTTGCTGCGTGCCTTGTCCGAGCGCCAGTTGCGGGCTGGCCGCGAAATTAAGCTGTCTTTGGGGCCCAAATACTTTATCCCGATTCGGCCATTGGCCATGCAGCGCCTGCTGGATAATCTGGTCGGCAATGCCTACAACTACGGCAAAGGCAAGGTGGAAGTACGTAGCCAGGTCATGGCAGACAAAATCGTTGTTAGCGTTATGGACAATGGACCAGGTATTCCACCTGAACATGCGGAGCGTCTGCTGCGGCCATTTGAGCGCATGGACAGCGCGCGTAACAAATATGAGGGTGGCAGTGGGTTGGGGCTGGCGATTTGCAACCGTATTGCAAAACTGCATGGTGGGCAACTGAACTTGCTGAATCGCGAGGTTGGCGGGTTAGAAGCCCGCCTGTCACTGCCGTTGCTTACTCATGGCTAAAGGCTAGGCAGCAATAAAATTCAAGCCCGCCCAGGTTCAAACCAGTTCAAACGCTGGCGTAGACTCACCACCTCACCAATAATCGTCAAACTTGGCGGCTTCAAGCCTGCTGCGGCCACATCGGCGGCCAGATGGTGCAGTGTGGACTCCACCACACGCTGTTTTTGTGTGGTCCCTTGTTGGATCACCGCTGCAGGCATGTCGGGCGAAACCCCATGTGCCATCAGTTGCTGGCAAATCTGTTCCAGGCCGACCAGCCCCATGTAAATCACCACCGTTTGCTGCGGACGTGCCATGGCAGACCAGTCCAGCGTGACACTGCCATCTTTCAAATGGCCAGTAATAAACAAACAGGCCTGCGCATAATCGCGGTGGGTCAGCGGAATGCCAGCATAACTGGAGACGCCGTTGGCGGCCGTAATCCCCGGCACCACCTGAAATGGCACGCCATGCTGCAGCAGTGTTTCAATTTCCTCACCACCCCGGCCAAAAATAAACGGGTCACCGCCCTTGAGACGCAACACCCGCTTACCTGCCAACGCCAGTTTTGCCAGTAATGCATTAATTTCTTCTTGCGGCAAGGTATGTTGGTCGCGCGATTTACCGACATAAATCAGCTCGGCATCGCGCCGCACTAACTCCATCACCTCTTTACTCACCAGCTTGTCATACACACAAACATCACATTGCTGCATCAGCCGCAAAGCGCGGAAAGTCAGCAAATCCGGGTCGCCCGGGCCACCACCGACCAGATAGACTTCACCTTTGGCCGGGCTGGCAGTGTCAGATTGTAACAACTCGTCCAGTAAATCACGCGCCGCCTGTTCCTGCCCAGACAACACGCGCTCTACCAGTGGTCCGTTGAGCACTTTCTCCCAAAACTGACGGCGCAATTGCGTGGTGGCAAATTTAACCTTCACCTGCTCGCGAAACTCCCCAGCAATGGCCGCAATGCGGCCATAAGCTGCTGGCAACATGGTTTCGATTTTGCTGCGGATATGCCGCGCCAATACCGGCGCATTGCCTTCGCTAGACACCGCAATCACTACCGGACTACGGTCGATAATCGAGCCCATGGTAAAGGTGCATAAGGCCGGGGCATCCACCACATTCACCGGAATATTCATCCGCTTGGCCGCCACCGACACCGCCTCGTTCACCGCCTCGTCATCCGTCGCGGCAATCACCAGACAAGCCGCCGTCAACTGCTCTGCCGCAAACTCGGCAGGCACATACTCAATTTCACCCGCGTCCAGCATGGCCTGCAATTCGGCACACAACTCGGGAGAAATCACCACCACCCGCCCCTGCGCCTTGCGCAACATCAGCACCTTGCGTGTCGCCACGTCACCACCGCCAATCACGATGCATAAACGCTGGGCAATATTAAAAAAAATCGGTAAGGCTTGCATGCAAACTGAGCATCTCAACAAAGGAAAGCTATTTTACCCCAGCCATGGTGCGCGCTGGGGTTTCAACCACAAATACGCTAAAATACTGTTTTAACGTGAAAAAAGTCAATGAAGCAGGACAGCGGAAAAAAAATCTACATCAAATCGTTCGGTTGCCAGATGAACGAATACGATGCTTCGCGCATGGCTGACCTGATGCAGGCGCACGAGGGCATGACCCAGACCGACAACATGGAAGAAGCCGATGTCATTCTGCTCAACACCTGCTCGGTGCGCGAAAAAGCCGAAGACAAGGTGTTTAGCCATCTGGGCCGCATGATTCCGCTCAAGGAAAAAAATCCCAATCTGGTCATAGGTGTCGGTGGCTGTGTGGCCAGTCAGGAAGGCGAAACCATCATCAAACGCGCACCGTATGTGGACGTGGTGTTTGGCCCGCAAACCCTGCACCGCTTGCCCGCGCTGATTCAAGCCAGACAACAGCAACAAACACCGCAGGTAGACATTGCCTTCCCCGAGATTGAGAAATTCGACCACCTGCCGCCGCCTCGTGTAGACGGTGCCACTGCTTTTTTAAGCATCATGGAAGGTTGCAGCAAATATTGCAGCTTTTGCGTGGTGCCGTATACACGCGGCGAAGAGTTTTCGCGGCCATTTGAAGATGTGCTGACCGAAGCTGTGCAACTGGCCGAACAAGGCGTCAAGGAAATCACCCTGCTCGGCCAGAACGTCAACGCCTATCGCTCACACTATCAGGACGTAGAAGCCGACCTGGCACTGTTACTGGAAACGCTCAGCGAGATTCCGCAAATCGAGCGCCTGCGTTACACCACCAGCCACCCCAACGAACTCAACGAGCGCCTGATTGCCTGCCACGCCAACCTGCCCAAGCTGGCCAACCAGCTACACCTGCCGGTGCAAGCCGGTAGTGACCGCATTTTAATGGCGATGAAGCGCAACTACACGGCGCTGCAATACAAAGGCTTGATACGCAAACTCAAAGCCGCCAATCCGGCGCTGACCATCACCACCGACATCATTGTCGGCTTTCCCGGTGAAAGCGAAAAAGACTTTCAGGCCACGCTCAAACTACAACGCGATGTCGGCTTTGATTACAGCTTTAGCTTTTTATACAGCCCGCGCCCCGGCACTCCGGCCAGTTATCTGCCAGACGAGACCCCGCAAGCCGACAAAGCCGCCTGGCTCAAGCAACTGCAAACCGAAAACGAAGCCAACGGCGACGCCATTAGCCGCGCCATGCTGGGCAGCGTACAACGGGTATTAATCGACGGCCCGTCATGGAAAGACCCCAGCCTGCTGGCCGGTAAAACCGACAATGGCCGCGTAGTGGATATTGCCGGTAGTCCAGAACTCATCCACCACATGGTGCAAGTCAAAATCACCGATGTGTATAACCCGAAACGCCTCGTAGGCGAAATCGTGCAACCCTAGAGCCCCCTCGCATGGAAATCACCCTCTCCCCCGAAGACAACCTGATGCTGGCCAACTTGTGTGGCCCGTTGGATGAAAACATCCGCCAACTGGCCAATGGTCTGGATATCGACATCAACCGCCGTGGCAGCACCTTTTACCTGACTGGGACGCAAACCAATACGCGGCTGGGCGCACAACTGCTGGAAAACTTTTATGCCCGCGCGCGCAAGCCAATCGAGCTGGAAGACATTCAGCTTGGCCTGGTAGAAATCGACAAACTGAAACCGGAAGAAGTGACCAGCAGCGCCATGCCGGTTCTGATGACGCGTCGCGGTGATTTACATGGCCGCACGCCACGTCAGGTCAGCTATTTGCAACAGATTCAAGACCACGACATCACCTTTGGCATAGGCCCGGCCGGTACGGGTAAAACCTATCTGGCCGTCGCCAGCGCCGTCGATGCCATGACCCGCGACCGCGTCAAGCGCATCGTGCTGGTGCGTCCGGCAGTCGAAGCCGGTGAACGGCTGGGCTTTTTACCCGGCGACCTCAACCAGAAAGTCGACCCCTACCTGCGCCCGCTGTATGACGCCCTGTACGATTTGGCCGGTTACGACACCGTCAACAAAATGTTCGAACGCGGCGCCATCGAAGTCGCACCTCTGGCCTACATGCGTGGCCGCACACTGAATCAGAGTTTTATTATTCTGGACGAAGCACAAAACACCACGCCAGAGCAAATGAAGATGTTTTTAACCCGGATTGGGTTTGGCACCAAAGCCGTGATTACCGGCGACGTCACGCAGATTGACCTGCAA
>CAYYBN010000027.1:0-6205 GCA_964470225.1 uncultured Methylotenera sp.
CGTGTTTGTACCTCAATATCACCATCGTTCAGGCTGCCATCGGCACGTAGGGCAATCTGAACCGAGGTAAATAAAAATGGCCCAACCACCACACCTTGTGAATAGGGTCCGATGGCAGCGGGTGCATCGATGGTTTTAATCTGCTTCATTTACACTCCTAAGAAATTAAAACAACTGCATCATGTGTACAAATGACAAAGGCTTCTCGTGTAGGAGAAGCCTTGGAATGGATGCTTATACGATGTTCACCATCAAAGACAGCAAACACATGATTAAAGCGTCTGGTGCGAAAGGAGAGACTCGAACTCTCACGCCGCGAGGCGCTGGAACCTAAATCCAGTGCGTCTACCAATTTCGCCACTTTCGCGCGACCAGTCATTCCTATTATAGCTGAAAAGCGTAGACATCGCCTAGCAGCTTGCATGCTTGCGGTACTGGCATTGACAATCAGGCCATTCAATTGCAAGATGCTGGCCTGCCTCTGAGATAAAGTAGTTGATATGATGACACAAAGCACACATGCCCCCGATGACCAGTTACTGCGCGCAGAACTGGAAATACTGATGAAAGAACGCGAGGTACTGCTGAAAATTGCCGGCATTTCTGCGGGTCTTATTGCTGAACTGAATACTTCGGACTTACCTATACGCACTGTTGAAGCTGCCGACCTGCTTGCTACTAGTATTAACCAACTACCCGAAGAACTATTGCAAGATGCACTCAACGCAGTGCATGCCACCATCATCAATTAATGGTGTTATATGGGCCTGGCTTTACGCACATTATTGATGCTCGGCCTGCTCGCCTCGACCCTGCCTGCCTGTAGTCCAGTTCGGTATGCCCCCAAGCCACTCGGTGTAGAAGACAATACACAACGTATTGTTCTGCTAAGCCCCACAGCAGAAGGTTTTCACCAATACCTGCAAACTGTGGCCCCTGAACAGGCTTGGCCAATTCAGCAATGGTCGCTGGATAGCCTGACATTGTCAGCATTGTATTTTCATCCCGCACTCAAGGTGGCCAAATCAGACTTTGCGGTAGCACTGGCTGGCATCCGCCTTGCTGGACTCAAACCCAGTATTGGTCTGAATGGTCACCTGGCACGTTCAAACCAGGCCAATGGCGACCTCAACCCATGGTCTTATGGCCTGCAGGTAGACATACCCATCGTCACTGCCAACAAACGTGAAATCAATATCGAAATCGCACAATATCAGGCCGATATTGCCAAAATCCAGATTGCAGAAACCGCCTGGCAACTTCGGTATCAGTTGCAACTGGATTTGATAGACCGTGCCGAACTGATGGCAAACATTCAGGTACTTAAACAACTGCAACAGGCTCAACAGGCGCTGCTGGCCGCTTATGAAAAACGCCAGCTAGGCGGGCTGGCGGGCAAAGCCGAAGTATTACCGATTCAATTACAATATGATCAGGCGCGCTGGCAAACCCGACAAGCGGAAATTCAGCTCAAACAGGTTGAACAAAAAGTGGTACACGATGCCGGCCTGACCGAACAAAATCTTAACGTAGCCAACATAGAAACGCTGTCAATGAGCGATCAGATACGCCAGTGGCGGGACTTGCCTCTGGCCAGTGCCAATGCCGAACGCATGCGTACACAAGCGCTCACCAACCGCATGGACATTCAACGCGGTTTGGCCCAGTACGCACAAGCAGAATCCAGGCTGAAACTGGAAATCGCCAAGTTGACGCCTGACCTAAATCTGTCCCCCGGTATACTGTTCGACTTTGGTGACAAGGTGTGGGGGCTGGGTATAGGTGGTTTGCTCAATCTGCTGAACAAACGCGCTGACTTATGGGCACAGGCCGATAAAATCAGGCAAAATGAGGCAGACCGTTTTTATGCGCTGCAAACCCAGGTGATACAACGAACAGAACAAGTCGCACTTAAGCACCGTGAATCACTGACGCTTTTGGACAAGTTAAGTGAGGAACTCGACAGAATGCCAGTGCAGCAGCGTGTACTGGCCCAGCAATGGCGTCAAGGTTTGATAGACAAAACCGAATGGTTGCAATCGCAGGTACAACTGTACGCGCTGCAACAACGACTGGTTGCGCAACAGGCCAATGTACTACGCTCATTTTCTGACATTGAAAATACCATGCAACGTCCGCTCACCTCTTCTTTCAATCCTCTGCCGGTTGTTCTCGACCAGGCAGGTGCATAATGGCAAAACGAACTTCATTGTGGATAATTGCACTACAAACACTGGTGATTATCGGCCTGTTCTGGGTTTTGGTATTTTACGGACGGGATGAGTATGAAGCCATGCAACAGGCCGATGAAGAAGAGGTAGAAGGTCGCTCACGACTGGAAACCAGTGACGGCCTTAACTGGGTAAAGCTCAATCAAGCGACCCAACTCAACAGTGGCATTACTGTGCAAGCACTACAGGCCTATCAATATCAAGGCAATATCAAGGCGTTGGGCACGGTCATTTCTTTGCAGCCGCTGATTGACTACAACAGCCAATACCAGCAATTAAAAGCACAACTGGCTCTGGCAGAGTCTGCCCTACCCAACCACCTGCTGCAACTCAAACGCTTGCAGGTGCTGAATGCAGACGATAAAAATGTTTCAGACAAGGTAGTGCAAGAAGCGCAAGCGTTGGTTCTGAACGACCAGACCCAGATAAGCACCAGCAAGGCGCAGCTGAATGCACTGACCGCAACCATTGCTGCACAATGGGGGCCAGTATTGACCCGTCTGGTCACCGCCAACCAGACCAGTGATGAATTGCACGATTTACTGACACAAAAACGCGTACTCATTCAGGTGAGTTTCCCGATTAGCTACCGCGAACCTGATACTCAGTCGACCTTGAATGTGACACCAATACACGAGCAAAATCAGCCAATTACAGCGCATTACATGTCACAGTCGATACAAAGTGACATCAGCAACATCGGTAAAACCTTTTTTTACAGTGCCCCGGCCGAGTACTTGCGGGTAGGCATGCGCGTGAATGCAGTGCCTAACGAACCTCTGAGCAGTGAAACCCAAGGTGTTAGCATCCCGAATCAGGCCATCGTCTGGCATGCCGGGCTGGCATGGGTGTATCTCAAAAAAGAATCTGACCGTTTTTTACGCAGACCGGTATCAGTAGAGCATGAAATTGACGGCGGCTGGTTTGACCCCAGCTTGAGTCCTGGGACGCAAGTGGTGACTCGCGGCGCACAGTTGCTGTTATCTGAAGAGTTCAAGTACCAGATTAAAAATGAAAACGAGGACTAAGCACTGGCCTGACCAAAAGCCTGCGCCCGGCTGACGACACCATGATGACCGCACTTGTTCGATTCTCGATACGCTTTTATGGTGTAATCGTAGGCCTCGCCGTGCTGATGGTAATTTACGGCGGTTATAGCCTGACCCACAGCAATCTGGATGTATTTCCAGAGTTTTCACCGACCCAAATTGTAATTCAGACCGAGTCACCTGGCTTGTCGGCCAGTCTGGTTGAAAAACTGGTCACACAACCCATAGAAAACAGTATTGCAGGTTCCATCGGATTGAAAAGCCTGCGTTCGCAATCTATCCCCGGCCTATCCATCATCACGGTGATTTTTGACGAGCGAACCGATGTCTACCGTAACCGGCAAATTATCGCCGAACACCTGAATACGCTGGGCAACCAGCTACCGGCTGGTATTATCCCTAACATCACCCCGCTCACCTCCTCGGCCAGCACGGTCATGGGGCTGGGCATTACTTCTAACACACAAACCCTGATGCAACTGCGCACGCTGGTGGACTGGCACATTACGCCACACCTGATGGCGATTCCCGGGGTGGCCGATGTCAACGTGTTTGGTGGCGAAGTGCGCCAGTTCCAAATCAAGATAGACCCCGGCAAGCTGATGTTGTATCAACTCAATATTCAGGATGTGGTACAAGCTGCCAACCGGGCTACCGGGGTCAGCGGCGCCGGGTATATCCAGAACGAGAACCAGCGCGTCATTCTGAATAGTCAGGGACAAACCACCACCCCGCAGCAACTGGCCAATGTCACGCTGGTGCGTAAACAGGGTCGCACCATACGCATCAGTGATGTCGCCACCGTTGAAGAAGGCGCAGCGCCCTCCATTAGTGCTGCTGCCATCAATGGTCAGCCTGGTGTTTATCTGTCGGTGCAGGGTCAATTGGGCGCCAATACCCATGCCGTTACCAAAGCACTGGAGCAGGCGCTGGCGGCGATAAAACCCAGTTTAGCTGCGCAACAGGTGATCTTACATGAGGGCCTGTTCCGGCCTGCAAACTTTATTGAAACCGCCATTCAAGGTGTGCAAACCGACATTCTGATAGGCTCAGTGCTGGTCATCTCGGTGTTGTTTGTGTTTCTGTTTAATGTGCGTACTGCCGTCATTTCGGCCTCGGCCATTCCGCTTTCGCTACTGACCGCCATCGTCGTGTTGCACCAATACGGTATCGGCCTCAATATCATGGTGCTGGGTGGGCTGGCCATCGCACTGGGCGAAGTGGTGGATGATGCCATTATCGACACTGAAAATATTTTTCGCCGCTTGCGTGAAAACCGTCTGCTGGCGCAGCCACTGCCCATCCATCAGGTGGTGTTTGAAGCCTCCATGGAAGTGCGCAGTTCGGTGGTGTATGCCACCATCATCGTCGCGCTGGTGTTTATGCCCCTGTTAACACTGAGCGGCGTGGCCGGCAAGTTATTTGCACCGCTCGGCTATGCCTATATCACCGCCATTCTGGCCTCTTTGGCTGTGGCACTGACGCTAACGCCAGCCTTGTGTTATCTGTTACTGGGTAAGGCCAAACTGTCAGCAGCGGATGCGCCAGTAATAGACTGGCTTAAAAAACGCTATATCCGCCTGCTCAGGGTGATAGAGCGGCATTACCAGAGCACACTCATCGTCAGCTTTGTCTGCATAGCACTGGGACTGGGGCTATTACCTTTATTCAGAAGCCAATTTATCCCGGCTTTGCATGAAGGCCACTTTATTATGCACATGACCACGGTGCCGGGCACCTCTGAACAGCAGTCATTACGCCTGGGCAAGGCCGTAACCAAAGTGTTGCAAGAGATTCCTGGCGTAAAGACCGTGACGCAATGGGTAGGCCGTGCACAAAATGGTGCCGATACCTTTGGCACCCACTACAGCGAGTTCGAGATTGAAATTGGCACCCGTTCCGGCAAGGAGCAAGACCGCATATTGCAAGACATCCGTGAAGAACTGGCGGGTGAACTGACCGACCAGGATAACGACCACAAAGCTGAGCTGGGCTTTGTCGGGGCCAACTTTGCCATCAACACCTTTTTGACCGAACGTATTGAAGAAACCATTTCTGGCTATGCGGCCAGTCTGGTGATTAATATTTATGGCCAGGATCTGGATGCGCTGGACCGCGATGCGCAACAGGTCGCCAGCTTGCTGGGCAGTATACGTGGTGTCAAAGACATCGCGGTACAGTCCCCTCCGGGCACGCCTGAAATTGCCATACGTCTCAAACAGGAAAAACTGGCCTTGTGGGGCTTGCAACCAATGGACATTCTAGAAACCGTGCGTGCCAGTTATGAAGGTGTGCCTGTTAATCATGTGTACGTAGGCAACCGGCCCATCGGCATCAGCGTGCTGCTCAGTGATGACACCAGAGACGATATCGGCGATATGCGCAATATCCCGATTTTCAATGCCGAAGGGCAATTGTTGCGCTTGTCAGATGTAGCCTATATCTCGCAGGAAAATGGCCGTTCCAAAATTTTGCATGGGGGTGCAAAACGCATCCAGACCGTCACCGCCAATTTTGCTGGACGTGACCAGGCGATAATGGTCGCGGAAATTAAGCAATTGTTGGCCAAAAAGTTACGGCTGGCTAATGGTAATTATCTCGAAATGACAGGCGAAGCAGAAGCCAATGCCCAGTCACGCGACGACTTGGTGATACATGCTCTGGTGGCTTCAGTGGCGATTTTCCTAATGCTGTATATTGCTTTTGGCCGTCTGCGCAATCTGTTGCTCACGTTTGCCAACCTGCCGTTTGCGCTGATAGGGGGGGTAGTTGCCGCATTTTTTACTGGCGGCTGGATCTCGGTGGGTTCACTGGTCGGTTTTGTCACGCTGTTTGGCATTACCCTGCGCAACTCCATCATGATGGTGTCGCATTTTCAGCATTTGATTGATGTGGAAGATTGTCAGTGGAATCTGGAAACCTGTA
>CAYYBN010000027.1:6215-13688 GCA_964470225.1 uncultured Methylotenera sp.
CTGGCGCTCCATGGCGGCGTCGAAGCCGGCGGTGTCGACGGCGCGGCCGCGGCCGCGGAGCACGTCCTGGGTGAGGTCGAGAGGAAATCCATACGTGTCGTAGAGCCGGAACGCGACGTCGCCGGGGAGGGCCGCATTGCCGGCGAGCGCTTGGCGTCGGTACTGATGACTGCACTAGTCACTGCGCTAGGCTTGCTGCCTTTGGCCTTGGGTAGTGGCGAACCAGGGCGTGAGATTGAGGGGCCAATGGCGACGATTATTGTTGGTGGTTTAGTGTCTTCCACCATATTGAATTTGCTGATTTTACCCACCATCATGCTACATTTTGGCCGGTTTGAAAAAAAGCCTACGTAAATAACGAGCCGTTAACACAATTGACCGCTCAGCTGTGCAGCGTCAAATCCTTGTTCAAAACATGGCCACTGGCGGTGATGCATGACATGGCAATTAAATTCACCCAAGGCCAGCGCCTGTGCCATACCAAGATCAATTATGCCTTCGTTTTGAAGCGCAGATAAGGTCAACGATTGTTGCGGCGTGCGCAAGCGCGTCGCCGACTTAACCAATACCAATTGCCGGGCTTCCAGGTGTGCCGCTAGCCAAGCCGAAAGACTGTCTGAGGTCACATCCCAGTTTTCTGGCAGTGGACGATGGGGTTGTTGAACGCCTAGTGATGGGGCCAACTGGGGTTGATTCAGTTGAGATTGAGTTAGTTGTGATTGAGCAGGTGGCGCAAAAGCGTTTGACCAAAGCTCGGGGTTAAGCACCATTTCACTGGGCAGCCAGACCAGCCCAAGATGCTGCCAGCCACGCTCGGCAATTTCCAGCGGATTGCGAACCAGCACCAACTCCGGCACCATGGCCACAAAGCTGCGTGCCATTTGATCCATGGCATAAACCGCCAGTGCATGGGCCAGTTTGTCATTTACATGGCCGTCTGGCAAAACTGCGCGCATGGCCTGAAACTGACGCACGGCATCGGCATACAAACCACCACCAGGCACAATAATGACCTTGCCATCACCATGCCTCGCCACCAGTTGCAGCCATTTCACCAGCGTGACCTGCTCGCTCACGCTGCCTCCCAGTTTGATGACCCACATGCCGCAGGCTCCCTTGTGCACAGGTATCGTACCTGTGCGATATCGCATGATTATTGTTTCAGTTGTGCCAGCAGCTTGAAAAACTGCGAGGCCTTGTGCAGGGTTTCCTGATATTCGGTCGCGCAATCGGAATCGGCTACCAGTCCACCGCCCGCGTAAAACGTCATATGGTCACCATAAACCAAAGAAGTACGAATGGCAATATTGGTGTCCATACTGCCATCAAAGCCAATATAGCCTATGCTGCCGCAATAGACATGGCGGCGATGCGGCTCCAGCGTCTCGATGATTTCCATGGCCCGCACTTTGGGTGCCCCGGTAATCGAGCCTCCTGGAAAACAGCCACGCAATAAATCCAATGCATGCACGCCGGGTGCCAGTTGGCCACGGACAATGCTGACCATGTGGTGAACGTTGATAAAGCGTTGCAGCCTGAACAAAGCTTCAACCTTGACCGTACCCAAGGCACACACTTTACCAATGTCATTGCGCAGCAAGTCGACAATCATGAGGTTTTCAGCACGGTCTTTCAGGCTGTTGGCCAGGGCGGCCGCTTCGGCAGCATCGGCTACTGCATCGGCATGCCTTGGACGTGTCCCTTTGATTGGACGGGTCTCCACCACGCCCTCGCGCACCTGTAAAAAGCGCTCGGGAGACATGGAAAGTACAGCCAATGGCTGTCCATCGCCCTCGTCCACCTGCATGTAGGCCATAAACGGCGCATGGCTCAGTTGCCGAAAGGCCAAGTACGCTTGCCAGGCATCGCCAGCAACCGGCACTTGAAAGCGTTGTGCCAGATTAATCTGGTAACAGTCACCGGCCGCAATATACGCTTTTACCTGTTCGAAGGCTTGTGCATACGCCGATGCTGACAGATTAGAGCTCAGTTCACCAGTCACCTGAAAGGATTTTGCATCATCCGAATTGGCTGGCGTGCGATGTGTATCCAGCAAACGTGCATGCAAGGCTTGAATCTCATCGGCTTGATGCATGATGCCGTGTGAAACCAACATACAACGCTGCAAATGATGGTCAACCACAATGGCCCAATCATATAATCCGACCAACATATCCGGCACCGGTGTATCAATGGCCGCAATTGAGGGTAACCGTTCTATGCGGCGCCCGAGGTCGTATCCCCAGTAACCCAGCGCACCTCCCGCAAACGGAATGTCTGGCTGTCTGGGTACCGACTGTGCCTGCAACCATGGTTTGAGTAGTGCAAACGGGTCAGCATTGCTTTCGCTCCATGTACCGGCAGACCAGATGCTGGTCAGTGTACCGCGCGTCATCAATTTGGCATAAGGCTCGGCCACCACAATATCGAAGCGTGCGCCCAGTGCCACCTCTTCGTCTACCGCCAGTTGGCCAGCACTGGCAGGTTCGGCTACACGGCCACTTTCCAGCAGCATCGGCCAAGGCAAGTGACGCACTCGCTCAAACCAGAAAGCGCCTTCATGGTAAGGCAACTCGAATTGTATTAATGCCACGCCTGACTCACTTTAGCCACGGCATACGCCGGAAAACACACCAAGGCCATGGTTTGCATGACAGGTGATACAGCCTGTATCAGCCTCGAAGCAGGCTGATAGTGCAAACCTAAACGTTCAGCCAGAGCTGGCAACAAAAATACCCCGGCACCTAAGCCTGCCATCTGTTGAATCTGTGGCTGATATGCCAATTGCTGTTTACATACTGCCAACATCCACTCCTGTTGTTGCGCGGCAAAGGCGCGCGCTAAATCCTGCCATGCACTGTCTGCCAAATCCTCAACATCATGCCCGACCATGCGTGCCAGTCTACGCATGGTCGCCAGATGGTTTTTGTCCTCGCCGTCTGCCGTGTCCGCCATATCATGTGTAGTCGGCAGCATTCCGAGCAATCGATAGACATCCGCCGTGGTGGCAAAGTACTCAGCCGCCAGCCAATGCATCTGTCCCCGCCATGACACTTTAGGGCCCAACGCCATCACTGGAGTACGTACCACCCCACTATACAGCAAGCTGCCCTCTGCCATTCGCGCCGCATCAGTCCAGCCTGTCGCCATCACTTGGCCATGTACGCAAGGCGTGACATCGGTGGTAGTACTGCCGATATCCACCACCAGTGCATCAGGCCATGATTGCGCCACGCACAACGCCGAAGCATGCCAGTTCATCGAGGCGACAGCCGACTCATGTCCGATCACCTCGGTCAACAGACGCACACCCTGCTCATCTGCCGCATAAAAACGTACATCAGGCACCTGCGCACGCACACAATGGGCAATTGCAACAACACCCTGTTGCCGACTTTGAAACAGGTCTACCAGTTCCCCGGTCATGGTCACCACATGTCGCACTTTACGCGCGTCGCAACCCAGCGTGGTCATGACGTCATGCAAGGCAATGTTGAGTAAATCCAGCCCCCGCCATAAGGCACATGGCCACTGTACAGCCGACTGTACCACCCCATGTTCATCCAGCCATACGGCTTTGACATGCGCCCCGCCAATATCCCAACCTATGACAGCGGCAGTCATAACAACCCTCGTGCATGGATGAAGCCCAACTGCTTAGGCGCAGGTTTAAGGCTAAGCGCTAGCTGCCCGGTGGCAGGTGCGGCTGGCAAACGCTGATGCAGTATGGCATCCAGTATCCATCTTGCCGCAGGGGTGTTCAGTAAACCGGACAAGGCCATATAAGGTGTGGTCAAACGTGGATTGATTTCAACCAGTACCCTTTTTCCGTCAGGTGTCAGTATAAAATCGGCGCCCCAATAACCGGTCAGGCCCGGTATGGCCATTTTAATCTGTTCAGCCATGGCTTGTACGGAAGGCAAAGTATCGATAGCGGCATTGACCTGTGCGCCCAAAAAATACATTTGCTGCTGAACGATGTGAATGGATTGCCGATGCACGGCCACCACTTGTACACGTTCGGTGGTGGCGATGGCGGAAAAGCTGCATGCTTGTCCCTCGATATAAGGCTGCACGATGGATTTGACATACATCTGAGGATATTCAATTGAAAATAACTCTTTAAAATCAATTATTTTTTTAATACTATTAAAATAATAGGTGTGCTCACAACCAGCGCCGTCTAGCGGCTTGATCACCCAGCTTTGGGAGGTTGCTAACGTCTGCAAGCGCTCAAGCGTAAGCTCTGACAACATCAGATGTGGAATGACATGCACCCCTGCAACAGACAAATGTTGCGCCAAATATTGTGCCATGGCCACCTTATCCGCCCCCAGTGCAATCGCATCGGCGTCACACCCCAGCCAGCATTTGCCAGCCCACGAGACCATCGCCTGCATCTGCTGCAATACGCCATCGGTCTCCGGTGCAATTACCCAACAGGCATCTACCGCTGGGTCTGATAACTGCGTCTGCCACAACTGCATCACATCATTTACCGCTGCCGAAACCGGCACACTCTGGGCATGTTGGGGTGGAGCTACGCGCACATCGTGGCTGGTGATACAATCATGTCCCAGTGCATGCAGGTCTGATAGCAAGGCATCGCGCATCAGCAATCCTTCTTGCAACAGGCTATCCGGCAGCGCAGCTTGTGCCAAACCACCAGCACTGACAAATTCACAAACCCAGATTTTCAAGCGAGCGTTATTTTGCATATTGTTCCTGTCATCGACTTGATGCATGGCCAGGTGGTACAAGCAGTACAGGGACAACGTCAGCGCTACCAACCCGTACGCTCACAACTCACCGACAGCCATCATCTGCTGGCTGTGGTAGACGCTATTTTACAAGTATATGCTTTCGACTGTGTGTACATTGCCGATTTAAATGCCATCACCGGCAATACCACCCTACCCGATCATCGCGTACTGATACAACAAGTGGTCAAGACGTTTCCAGAGATACACTGGTGGGTGGATGCGGGCGTGCACACTGCGGCACAACTACCGCACTGGCTGGATATAGGCGTGCGGCCTGTGCTTGCCAGTGAAGTGATGCATAGCTTGTCTGACTATCAGCAAATGATAACCCATGCACCTGAAGCCATACTCTCTCTGGATTTCTTTCAGGATGGCTTTCATGGACCTGACGCAGTATTAGCCACTCAGGATTGCTGGACGCAACCGACCATTGTCATGAGCTTGCCCAGTGTTGGTGCCAATCAGGGGCCGGATATTGCACAGATTCATGCCATCAAGCAGAAAAACCCAACGCAGAAACTGTATGCTGCAGGCGGCGTCCGGCACATGCAAGATATTTTAGAACTGGAGAGTGCTGGTGCAGTTGGTGTTTTGGTTGCTAGCGCTCTGCATCAGCGTCGGATATTCCAGTAATCGCGTACATGAATTCAGTGCGACAGCCCATAAAAAACCGGCCATACGGCCGGTTTTTTATGGGTCACAGCAAGCTGCAGTTCCGGATTACTCCAGATTAGCGTGCAATGCGCGCATACCTTCTTCAGTCAGGCCTTTGGCATGAATCAGTTCTGAAATCGCGCCCTCCAGGAACACCAGCGTGGACAATTCAAACTGACCGCCCATCGGCATACCTTTCACCAATGGGAAGCTATCGTCTTGACCAATCTGAATCACCAGATCAGCCACATCCGCCATGGCAGAAGATTTCTTCATGGAAATGACCACCAGTTTGGCACCCACTTCTTTGGCTTTTTTCACAAATGGTAACAGGGTCGCAGTACCACCGGAACCAGATACCAATACCAGCAAATCACCTTTTTTAATCGCTGGCGTCACAACTTCACCGATCATGTATACGCTGTAACCAGAGTGTACCAAACGCATGGCAAAGAACCGGGAAACCAGCAGGGAGCGGCCGGCACCGCCAATAAAAGTAGAACCCGCTTCTTCGACCAGTTTAAGCAGTTCGGCCGCTTTAGACTTGTCGGTCACGTCCAGAATACGCTTCAGATTATCCAGAATAAATTGTTGATGATCCATTTTTAAATCCTGTGTAAACAAATAATAATTGAATAAAAAACCCGACACATTGCTGGGTCGGGTTTTTATGATCGCTAATCAATAATTGCTTATTGATGCTTTAATGAATTAAGCGTGAGCGATAGCAGTGATTTCAGCAGCAGCAGCAGCTGGATCAGCAGCGCCATAGATGGCAGCACCAGCAACGATGATGGTCGCGCCAGCATCACGTACTTGAGCAGCTGTAGCCGCTTTTACGCCACCAGCAACAGAGATGTCAACACCCAGGTTCAAACCGGCAACAGCAGCCAGATCAGCAAATGGCGTTTGACCAGCCGCTTGTTGGTCCAAACCGGTGTGGATACCGATGATGTGTGCACCAGCGGCAGCAACTTCTTTAGTACGAGCCACTTTGTCTTCAACGCTGATCAGGTCAACTTGGGCTTTTTTGCCGTATTTGTTAGCCGCTTTGATTACGCCTTTGATAGTACCGATGTCGGATACACCCAGAACGACACAGATATCAGCACCGGCTTTGTAGAATGGCTCAGACTCGTATTCACCAGCGTCCATGGTTTTCAGGTCAACCAGGATTTTGTTGTTTGGGAATTTAGCGCGCAGTGTTTCCAGCAGTTTGATACCGTTGTGCTTGATGCATGGTGTACCGATTTCCAGGATGTCAACGTGCGGTGCAACTTTTTCTGCCAAAGCGATAGTTGCGTCAAAATCCAATGAGTCTAATGCCATTTGTGTTAATGCCATGTTTTTCTCCAAAAATGTTAAATTTCAAATGCTATTGCTAGCGTACTACCAATTCAAGCTGGTCGCTCATAGTAAGCTTGCAGCCAAAATAAGTCAATGTTGCCCGGGGGTTTGTAGCAGAGTGATCGGACAAATTCGGCTTAAAAATTAAACGGGCTTTTATCTGCCCGTTTAACGATACAACACGAATATTACAGTTTTGCAGCCAGCGCATCTTCCAGTTTTTTCTGGTCAGCCACAAAGCCACGAATACCTTCTGCCAGCTTTTCAGTCGCCATGGCGTCCTGGTTCAACTGGAAGCGGAATTCTTCTTCAGTCAGTTTGGCTGGCAATTCTTTAGTTTTGCCGCCGTCTTTCAATACTTGCACCAATGTACCTTCGGTGGCAGCGAGGTCTTGTAACAGGTTAGGAGACACGGTCAAACGGTCACAACCAGCCAAGGCGATCAACTCACCGGTGTTACGGAAAGAGGCGCCCATCACCACGGTTTTATAACCGTGTTCTTTGTAGTATTGGTAAATCGCACGCACTGAAACCACACCTGGGTCAGTTTCTTGCGTGTATTCTGTGGTTGGATTTTTGGCCTTGTACCAGTCCAGAATGCGACCGACAAATGGAGAAATCAGGAAGACGCCAGCTTCAGCACATGCGCGGGCCTGTCCAAAACCAAACAACAATGTCAGGTTACATTGGATGCCTTCTTTTTCCAGTT
>CAYYBN010000028.1:0-9059 GCA_964470225.1 uncultured Methylotenera sp.
GGATTAATATTGTCAACGTCACCATGCAAAACGCTCAGCCACCCGAGCAGGTGCAGGCGGCGTTTGACGACGCAGTAAAAGCCAAGCAAGACCTCGAGCGTCAAAAAAATGAAGGTCAGGCCTACGCCAATGACGTGATTCCGAAAGCACGCGGTACCGCAGCCAGATTGGCTGAAGAAGCCGCAGGCTACCGCTTGCGTGTTGAAAATGAGGCGCGTGGTAATGCCGCACGTTTCGAACAGGTGTTGGCGCAATATCTCAAAGCCCCTGAGGTCACGCGTCAGCGACTGTATCTGGATGCGCAGGAACAAATACTTTCCAGCACCAGTAAAGTATTGGTGGACCAAAAAGGTGGCAATAGCATGTTGTATTTGCCTCTGGATAAATTACTGGCGAATCCAAACGGCCAAGCTGAAGCCAATACCAGCAAAGTTGACAACAAAGCTGCCAGCGAAAAATTGGCAGACCCTGCCTCACTGGACCGTACCCGCGACGCATTTCGCAGCCGCGAACGCGAGTCACGCTAAGTTTGCAGGAAGGAAACATAAATGAAAAATATCGGTAGTGTGTTGGTTGCAGCGTTTGCTTTATTGGTGCTGGTCACGTCGTCTGCGTTCACGGTCGATCAGCGCGAATACGCATTGGTGTTCAGGCTTGGTGAAATTGTGGATACCCACAAACAACCTGGTTTATATTTCAAAATGCCGTTGGTGGAAAACGTGCGTTATTACGACAGGCGTATTTTGACACTGAACTGGGAAGAGCCCGATAGATTCATTACCAGCGAAAAGAAAAATGTACTGGTCGATTCGTTCGTGAAATGGCGGATTGTGGATCCGGCCAAGTACTATGTATCGGTACGTGGCGATGAAGTGGCGGCTGAGCGTCGTTTGTCGCAAATGGTCAATGACGGGTTACGTGCCGAGTTTGGTAAGCGTACCATCCATGACGTGGTCTCTGGTGAGCGTGCGCAGATTATGGAAATTCTGCGTCAACGTGCTGACAAGGAAAGCCGCCAGATGGGTATCCAGATTTTGGATGTGCGTTTGCGTCGTGTCGACTTGCCTAAGGAAGTCAGCGAATCTGTGTATCAGCGGATGGAAGCTGAACGTAAATCGGTAGCCAATGAGTTGCGCTCACAAGGTTCAGCAGCGGCGGAAAAAATCCGTGCGGATGCGGAAAAACAGCGTGAGGTGATTATTGCTGAGGCCTTTCGTGATGCCCAAAAAGTCAAAGGTGAGGGGGATGCCAAAGCGGCAGAAATTTATGCGCAGGCCTTTGGTAAAAACCCTGAGTTCTATGCGTTTTATCGCAGCCCGGAAGCTTACAAAAACAGCTTCAAGAGCAAGTCTGACGTCATCGTCTTGGACCAGTCTTCAGACTTTTTCAAATACATGCGCAGTGCAGGCAAAAAATAAGCTCGACTGGCGGGTATGAAGCTGTGGTGGTTGATAGGCGGTGTCTTGCTGATAGAAGGTTTGATGCCGCTCATGTTTACCCGCGCCTGGCGACAGACGTTTGAGCGCCTGCTGCAGTTGCGCGATGGGCAAATCCGCTTTGTGGGCTTTCTTTCAGTGCTGTTAGGCTTGTTGCTACTGTTGTTGAATCGTTAACTTCATCCTTGTGTCTGCGGACTGTGTCCGTGCCAGCCGCCATGGTTTGCGGGTATAATGGCAGCATGCACACTTGGTTACTCCCCGAATATATTGAAGACGTGTTGCCTGCAGAGGCTGCACGTCTTGAACTTTTTCGCCGTCAATTGCTGGACTTGTTCCGCGTTCATGGCTATCAGTATGTCATGCCGCCGATGATGGAATATGTGGAATCCTTACTCACCGGCACCGGCCACGATCTGGATATTGCGACTTTTAAAGTCGTAGACCAGTTGACCGGTCGCTTGATGGGACTACGCGCCGACACCACTCCGCAAGCGGCACGCATTGATGCGCATATGCTGAATCATCAGGGCGTGTCGCGTTTGTGTTATGCCGGTACTGTGTTGCGTACCAAGCCGGACGGTCTGGCACGTACCCGCGAACCCTTGCAGTTAGGCGCTGAGCTTTATGGTCATGCTGGTATTGAAAGCGATATTGAAGTACAACGCCTGATGATCAAGGCCCTGCAATTATTGGGGTTGGAGCAGGTGGTGCTGGATTTAAGCCATGTGGCAATTTTTGCCGCACTGGCGCATACCGCACAACTGGAAAGCAGTCAGGAAGCAGACTTGCAAGCTGCGCTGCAAACTAAAGATGTAGCGCGAGTGCGGCAACTGGTAACCAATCTGCCGCAAAAGTCGCAAGAAGCGTTTGTGGCCTTGACCAGGCTACACGGCGGCTCCGAAGTGTTGCAGATGGCGCGAGAACAGTTGCCACACTCGGATGAGTTATTTAGTGCGCTGGACGCACTGGCTGCGGTGGCGGACACCCTTAGCAGTGATCAGGTCATGGTGACCTTTGATTTAAGCGAGCTTCGCGGCTATCACTACCACAGTGGTATGGTGTTTGCGGCCTACGCCACTGGCTACGCCGGTCCCATTGCCTTGGGTGGACGCTACGATGATGTCGGTGCTGCGTTTGGTCGCGCCCGTGCAGCCACCGGCTTTAGTCTGGATTTACGGGGTGCCTTGCAAGCCCTTGGTCCGGCAAGCTTGGCAACGGCGATACTGGCGCCAGCCGTGAGCGATGCTGCGTTAGTTGCTGCCGTCGAACATTTACGCGCGCAGGGTGAGATTGTGGTGGAAACGTTACCTGGCGCGCCGGTGTATGCGCACGAAATGGCCTGTGACCGTACCTTGCAACACGTGGCTGGCCAATGGCAAGTGGTGGCACTTTAAACATGATCGTGTCGATCCAGCCATCAACTCTCTGATTTCAAGATATATTTTTATAACATGACTCAATCTACACAAGCGAAAAACGTCGTTGTCATCGGTACACAATGGGGTGACGAAGGCAAAGGCAAAATTGTTGACTGGCTGACCGACCATGCCCAAGGCGTGGTGCGTTTTCAGGGGGGTCACAATGCCGGGCACACGCTGGTCGTCGGTCAGGGCGCTGCACAAAAGGTGTATAAACTCAATCTGGTGCCTTCTGGCATTGTACGTGATGGCGTGCAGTGCTACATCGGTAACGGTGTGGTGCTGGATACCACGCATTTGCTACATGAAGTTGCCACCTTGGAACAGGGTGGGCTAGATGTGCGCAATCGCCTGAAAGTCAGCCCAGGTTGCCCGCTGATTTTGTCTCACCACGTCGCGGTGGACTTGGCACGTGAAGCCAAACGCAGTGCCGAGAAAAAAATAGGCACGACTGGTAAGGGCATAGGCCCAGCCTATGAAGACAAAGTCGCTCGCCGTGCCTTGCGTGTTTATGATTTGTTCCATCCCGAGCGCTTTGCCGAAAAACTGCGCGAGGTGATGGATTACCATAATTTTGTACTGACCAACTATCTCGGCGCAGCCGCGGTGGAGTTTCAGGCGCAGTATGACGCCAGCATGCAGCACGCGGTGGCGCTCAAGCCCATGGTGGCTGATATTTCTGCGGCACTGTACGAAGCCAATGCCCGAGGCGAACGTTTGCTGTTTGAAGGCGCACAGGGCACCTTGCTGGATATCGACCACGGCACCTATCCTTATGTGACATCGAGTAACTGTATCGCCGGGCAGGCCTCGGCTGGTAGTGGTGTCGGTGCCAATATGCTGCACTATGTGCTGGGCATTACCAAAGCCTACACTACCCGTGTCGGAGGCGGTCCGTTCCCGAGTGAACTGGATATTGAGACCGAAGGCGCACCGGGTTACCAGATGTCTACCGTCGGTCAGGAAATCGGTACCGTGACTAAACGCAAGCGCCGCTGTGGCTGGTTTGATGCAGCGGCCTTGCGTCGCTCGGCCCGTATCAACGGCCTGACGGGTTTGTGCATCACCAAACTGGATGTGCTGGATGGCATCGAGTCGCTGAATATCTGTACCGGCTACAAATTGGATGGTCAGGTAGTGGATATGTTGCCGGTGGGGGCCGATGATGTGGCACGTTGCGAACCGATTTACGAAACCGTTCCAGGTTGGAGTGAGACAACCTTTGGCGCGAAGACCTGGGCGGCGTTGCCGAAAAACGCCCAGCATTACCTCAAGCGTCTGGAGGCTGTGTGCGGTGTCCCCATTGCCATTGTCTCTACTGGCCCTGAGCGCGATGAAACCATTGTGTTACAACACCCGTTTGCCTAAGTACGCAATATGAGCGCACAACGACTGGCGTGGGCAATTACCGGCTCTGGACATTACTTGCGGGAGTCTCTGGCCTTGTTGCAGTTGCTGCAAGCGGTTGATATCTACCTGAGTCGTGCCGCCGCCGAAATTATTCAACAGTATGGTTTTCAGTCGCAACTGGACGCGTGTGGTCATAAGGTGTACCAAGACAAAACCGCCAGCAGTGTGCCGGTAGAGCGCTTTTATGAGGGGGTATACCATACTCTGGTGATCTCTCCGGCAACTTCCAATAGCATCGCTAAAATGGCCTACGGTTTTTCCGACACTTTGGTAACCAATCTGTTTGCCCAAGCCGGTAAAACGCGTGTGCACAGCATCATATTTGCCTGTGACACCGCACCGGAACTGGAGTCTGAAGCCCCGCGCGAGCATCTGGTGAAAGTCTATCCACGTCAGATTGACCTGGATAACGTGGCCAGACTCAAGCAGTTTGAATACACGCAGGTGGTCGATGACATGGGCACTTTGCAACATACCCTGATGCAACGGCTGGTCGAACTGCATGGCCTTGAGTTGCCTGCCCAGATGGCTGCGCACGCTTAGGAGAGTGTTGTCATGACCCAGTCACTGCTGTTTTTGACCGGCAAACTGGCAGAGGATAGTCTGCACAAAGTACTTCAAGAGGTACAAGCCGCGCAGACGCACGCGTTGTTTCAATACCAGATCAAACAGATCGGTGTATCAGTAGCGGCCCTGATGACGCCGCCACTGATTGCGCGGCGTATCCCCAAAGTCAATAACGTAGATAAAGTGATTGTGCCTGGTTTGTGTCAAGGTGACCTGGCACCCTTGATTCAGCAATGGGGCGTACCGGTAGAGCGTGGCCCGCAAGACCTGAAAGATTTACCACAGTATTTTGGACAACAAGGCAAAACGCCGGATTTAAGCCAGCACAGCGTGAAGATTTTTGCCGAAATTGTCGATGCGCCAGATTTAAGCATCGCGCAGATTTTGCAAAAAGCCCGCCTGTTTCAGCAACAAGGTGCGGATGTGATTGACCTCGGTTGTTTACCCGGCAAAGCCTTTGCCCATATGACTGACAGCGTTCAGGCACTCAAGGCAGAGGGTTTTCAGGTCAGCGTAGATTCTATGCGTGAGGATGATTTGCTGGCAGCAGGCAAGGCCGGGGCGGATTATTTACTCAGCCTGCATGCAAATTCGTTGTGGATTGCCGAAGAAGTGGCGGCAACGCCGGTATTGATTCCGGCCAAACCCGGTCATTTACCCAGTCTGTATAAAGCAATAGAGCATTGCTTGCGCATCAATAAACCCTTTCTGGCTGACCCGATTCTAGATCCCATCCATTTTGGGCTGACCGACTCCATCGTGCGCTATCACAAGCTGCGCAAACGCTACCCGGAGATTGCGGTAATGATGGGTGTGGGTAACCTGACGGAACTAACCGATGCGGATACCACAGGCATCAACGCCATGCTGTTTGGCATCATCAGCGAGCTCAATATCAATGCGGTGTTGGCCACTTCTGTCAGTCCGCACGCGGTGTATGCCATTGCCGAGGCGGATATCGCCCGCCGTGTGATGTACCGCGCCAAGCAGGACCGGCGCCTGCCGCGTGGCTATTCTGCGGGACTACTTGGCTTGCATGGCCGTAAGCCGTTTCCATATGATGCCAGCGAGATTGCCAACTTTGCCAGTCAGATTAAAGACCCAAGTTTTCGCATCATGGTCAGCGAGCAGGGCGTCCATGTATATAATCGCGACGGCGAATTAAACGATGTCGATCCATTTTGCTTTTATCCGCAGTTAAAGGTCGACAATGATGCCTCACATGCCTTTTATCTTGGCGTGGAATTGGCCCGTGCGCAAATTGCTTGGCAACTGAAAAAACGCTATGTACAGGACGAACCGCTAGATTGGGGCGTGGCCTCTTTGCAGCAGCCAGTGTTAGGCAACACCGCCCACCGTGAAACCTCGCTGCGTGAGCGCGAAGCGGCAACGCCAGCACGAGCTACTCTGACTAATCAGCCATGATTTACGAATCTATTATCACCACACAGGCTGCGGACGGTACGCCGCATATTGCACCGTTTGGTGTGCAGTGGCATGCGGGTCAGCTCATGCTGGCACCGTTCAAGCCGTCTACCACCTTGCAAAATGTCCAAGCCACAGGCACTGCCGTGTTGAACCTGACCGATGACGTGCGGGTGTTTGCTGCCGCCATTGCCCGAAAGCAAGCGTTTGCAGTGACGGAAGTAGCTGGTTTTCAGGGGGTACGGCTACAGGATTGTCTGGCCTACCATACATTGCGTTTGCAGCACATTGACGACGATGCACAGCGGCCAACATTATGGTTCAGTATTGAGCGCAGTGCCCAGTTGTCGCCGTTTATGGGATTTAATCGTGCACAAGCAGCCGTGATAGAGCTGGCCGTGTTGGTGAGCCGCCTGCATTTATTGCCCATGGAAAAAATCACCCAGGAAATGCAATATCTGCAAATCGCTATCGACAAAACTGCCGGACCGCGCGAGCAGCAGGCCTGGCTGTGGTTGCAGGATAGTGTCTACACCTGGCAAGCCCAACAAAACGGCTTGTCTGAGGCTTAAAGATGCGAGTACTGGTCAGTGTTCAATCTGAAGCTGAGTGCCAACTGGCGCTGGCGGCTGGTGTCTCCATGATAGATTTCAAGGACCCCCATACCGGTGCTCTGACCATGCTGGACCTTGCGATGACCAGGCGGTTATGTGCGCAAGTTCGAGCAGCAACGTACACCAATAACAGGCATACCCTCATGTTGAGTGCCACAGTGGGTGACCTTATTCCCTCCCAACAATATCTGTACGAGGCCATTACCGACAGAATGGCGGCCGGTGTCGATATCATTAAGCTGCCGCTGGTACGATGCATCGACCCAGAATATCAGTCCACATTGCAGCATTTGGTGGCGCAAGGTATTCGGTTAATTGCAGTAGTTGCGCCTAATCAGTGGCAACATACAACTGCCAATAGCACGGTGTTACAACATTTACAGTATCAAAAGTTTATGGGGGTGATGATGGATACCCAAGACAAATCTACCTCTTTAACTGACCAGATGGCACTTCAAAGTATTGAAGCGTTTGTGCATGCGGCCCAGGCACAACAGCTATTTGTCGGCCTAGCGGGAGGGCTGGCACTGTCTGACGTGCCAGTCTTAAGTGCCTTCAAGCCGGATTATCTTGGCTTTCGTGGTGGTTTGTGTGAAGCGTCTCAACGCAACCGCGCCTTGAATCTGCAACGATTACAAGCATTAATGCAAAATTGTCGTATCTGTGCTTAAAAGTATCATCAACACGCCCCATCATTACAAACTCTAATAATGAATATTGCGCGCTTGTCGCAGAATGCGTATAGTTTGATGTGTATTATAGTGGTCACAAATTGTGGCAAAAACAACAAAGGAGTGCATGCATGAAAAAAGGTATTTTAAGTTTTGCTGTTGCAACAGCGTTGGTAAGTGTTTGGCAATCTGCCCAAGCCGATGACATGTACCGTGGTGCTTGGTATGCCGTTCCAGGGATCAGTTACATGAATACTGACAGCGATCTGGATGCAGACAATGGCCGTGGAGGCTTTTTGGCTATCGGTAAAGAATTGAGCGACCACTGGGACATTCAGGGGCGTTTGGGTTACAACCGTGCCGATGAAGACACCAATATTGCCGGTGCCGGTGGCCGTTACAAGCAAACAACCTTGGGTCTAGACGCTTTATACATGTTTAGCCGTGAAAAATTCCGTCCTTTCCTGTTAGCCGGTTTGGGCGCAGGTCGCAACAATGTTGATTACAGCAACGCGGGTGTGACTGACAAATCCAAAACATCATGGATGGCTAACGTTGGTTTGGGTGCCCAATATTTATTCAGCGATAAATTCGGTGTACAAGCCGATGTACGTCAACAATGGTCTCGCTCGGACGCCGATAACGGCGCTGGTGTAGACAGTGGTACCATTGGTAACACACTGGTAAACTTGGGTGGTATTTTCCGTTTCGGCGAGCCAGCACCTATGGCTGCTTTACCAGAGCCGATGCCTGAACCAATGGCCGCGCCTGCACCAGCCCCAGCCCCAGCCCCAATGGCTGCCCCCGCACCTGCCCTTGCACCTGCCCCCGCTCCAGTTGCTTGTACCCCAACCAATGAGACAATTACTGTAGGCGCGGAGAAATTGTTTGGCTTTGACAAGGCTAACCTGAAAGAAGAAGGCCGTGCCGTGCTAGATGATGCCGCTGCCAAAATTAATGCTAACCCTGAAATCAAAGCTGTGATTGTAACTGGTCACACTGACCGCATTGGTTCTGATGCATACAATTTGAAGCTGTCACAACGTCGTGCTAAACAAGTAGCCGAGTACTTGGTTTCAAAGGGTGTTGCCAGCAATCTGATTACGGCTGAAGGCAAAGGTGAGTCCGAACCCGTGGTACAGTGCGCAGGTAATAAAGTAAATAAAAAACTGATCTCTTGCTTGCAACCTAACCGTCGTGTTGAAATTCGCGCCGAAGGCACCAAGCAAGTCGGTTGTAACTAAGTTAGTCTCTATTAAAAAGCCACGCAACTGCGTGGCTTTTTTATTGCCTGCTTCCATCCTGAGCGTTAGCCTCCGTTATAATACTTTTATGAGTTTATCTCGTTTTATCATTAAGGCGCGTTGGGTGATTCCGGTTGACCGAATACGTTCTTGTTTGCCAAACGCTGCCATTTTGGTCGAGGATGGACAAATTCGTGATGTCGTTGCACAATCAGACATCCCTCTAGCGTTACATGACTGGCCGGTGATTGATTGTCACCAACACGCAGTC
>CAYYBN010000028.1:9073-13452 GCA_964470225.1 uncultured Methylotenera sp.
ATGAATTTGTTGCGTGGTTATGCCGATGACGTGGCGCTGATGCCATGGTTGCAACAATATATCTGGCCTGCCGAGCAGCAATGGGTGAGCCCGGCCTTTGTGCAGGATGGCAGTCTGCTGGCCTGCGCCGAGATGCTCAGTGGCGGCGTGACTACTTGCAATGACATGTATTTTTATCCGCAGGCCACCATACAAGCGGCGTTGCGAAGCGGCATGCGTGCCACTATCGGTCTAACTGTGCTGGAGTTTCCTACCAATTACGCCAGCAGTGCTGCTGACTATATCCGTCTTGGTACTGAAGTTCGTGACCAGTACAAACACGAAAGCCAGATCCAGTTTTGTTTTGCGCCGCATGCGCCCTATACCGTGAGTGATAAAACCTTTGGCCAGATTGTCACGCTGTCAGAGCAACTGAATTTAGGCATCCACACCCATTTACATGAAACCCGAGGTGAAATCGCACAGGGCATCAGCGAGTTTGGCGTGCGTCCACTGGCGCGCCTGCAAGCGCTGGGGGTGATCGGCCCGAATACCATACTCGCGCATGGTGTACACCTGGAAACTGGCGAGCTGGAACAGTTGTCCATGCATGGTGCGCATATCGCGCATTGCCCGAGTTCCAACCTGAAGCTGGCCAGTGGGATGGCGCCAGTTGCCGCCGCCTTGCGTGCCGGTGTGAATGTCGGGCTGGGTAGCGATGGTGCAGCCAGCAATAACCGGGTGGACCTGTGGCAGGAAATGCGCACGGCTGCATTGCTGGCCAAGGTGGTTGACGACAATGCCGAATCAGTTTCTGCCTTTACGGCGCTGGAAATGGCCACCATTCATGGCGCACAGGCCTTGGGTTTGCAAGCGCAGATTGGTAGCATCGAGCCGGGAAAACAAGCCGATTTGGTGGCAGTGAAATTGGATGATCTTAACAGCTTGCCTTGTTTTGACCCGGTGTCACATCTGGTTTATGTGGCTGGACGCGAGCAAGTCACGCATACTTGGGTCGCTGGTCAGTTGTGCTATGAGCGTCTGGGCGTAGATC
The DNA here is from genome assembly GCA_964470225.1 of uncultured Methylotenera sp. GTDB lineage: Bacteria > Pseudomonadota > Gammaproteobacteria > Burkholderiales > Methylophilaceae > Methylophilus. The sequence goes on from CAYYBN010000028.1 coordinate 10,107, forward strand.
ACTGGTTTGCAGGATTTGAAGTCGCAGAATTAACCTCGATTGCCCAGCAATGGCAATTAAAAATACACGCCGGGCGTGCCTAATTTTTTGTATAGCGAGTGATGACATGGTGAACGTAGAAACCGCAGAAGTGAGTAAATTTGCCGATTTGGCGCACCAGTGGTGGGATACGCAAGGTGTGTTTAAACCATTGCATCAGTTGAACCCTTTGCGCCTACACTATATCGATAGCCGTGCTGCATTGCATGGCAAACACGTACTGGATGTCGGTTGCGGTGGCGGTATTTTAAGTGAAGCCATGGCCAGAAGTGGGGCGACGGTGACTGGGATAGACCTGGCGGAAAAATCGTTGCAAGTGGCAGAATTACATGCGCTGGAAGCTGGGGTGGCTGTTACTTATCAGTGCATCGATGTGGAGTCTTTGGCCGCAGCACAGCCAGCTAGCGTGGATGTGGTGACCTGCATGGAAATGTTGGAGCATGTGCCTGATCCGGCTAGCGTGGTACGTGCTTGTGCGGCCTTGGTCAAACCGGGCGGACATGTGTTTTTTTCCACCCTCAACCGCAATGCCAAGGCCTATCTGATGGCGGTGGTGGGTGCCGAGTATGTGCTGAATTTATTGCCCAAAGGCACACATGATTACAACAAGTTTATCAAACCCTCGGAACTGGCCAACTGGATGCGTAGCTGTGGGCTGGAACTGCAACACCAGACCGGCATTACCTATCATCCGCTCAACAAGCAATACCGCTTGACCACCGATTGCAGCGTGAATTACATGCTGCACGCTATTAAAGAAGCCTGATTTCGTTGTTATATAAAGTCTGAATGCATGCAAGCCGTTTTATTTGACCTCGACGGTACGCTGGTCGATACCGCACCCGATTTGGGTCACGCCCTCAATTTGCAACGTCAGCGTCATGGACTGCCTTTTTTAGCTGATGAAGTTATTCGTCCGTTTGCGTCACATGGTTCCAGAGGCTTGCTGGAAGTCGGTTTTGGACTGCTGCCTGAACATGACAGTTTTGAAAATATGCGTGCCGAATATCTGGATTTATATACCCAGGTCATGACGCGTCAGCCCGTATTGTTTGCGGGCATGGAAGACACGTTAAACGCCATCGAACAGCGTGGCATACGCTGGGGCATTGTCACCAATAAACCACGCCGCTTTACCCTGCCAATTGTGGAGCATATGGGGCTGCATCAGCGTGCGGTCACGGTGATTAGTGGCGATGATGCACCGCAACCCAAGCCATCACCGCAAACTTTGTTGCTGGCCTGTGAGCGCATGGGTGTAGATCCACGAACGGTATTGTATGTGGGCGATGCCGAACGCGATGTACAAGCGGGCAATGCGGCGGGGATGACGACGCTGGTTGCGTTGTTTGGGTATCTAGGCATCACGGATAACCCGAAGGATTGGGGTGCACATGGATTGATTAACACGCCGATAGAACTGGTGACTTATCTCTGAGTATGCACACACACTTCGCCGCTTGCACAACTCTGTCAAGTGACGCATCAGGCGTAATGCCTTCTCCCCATTGCATTCAGACAATAGACTTGCGCTCCAGCAACGCTGTCGACAACGTGCCACTATCCACATATTCAATTTCCCCGCCCATCGGCAGTCCACGTGCAATCCGACTGACACGGATACCACGAGATTTGAGCATCTGGCCAATATAATGCGCCGTGGCTTCGCCCTCAGAAGTGAAGTTGGTGGCGAGAATGACCTCCTGAACTGCACCGTCCTGCGCACGCTTTAGCAATTTGTCCAGATGAATATCCTTGGGGCCAATCCCGTCCATGGGCGACAGTTTGCCCATCAGCACAAAATATTGGCCCTGATAGCTGCGCGTGTGTTCCAGCATCATCAGGTCGGTGGGCATTTCTACCACACACAAAGTGGATTTTTCGCGCCCATGGTCAGCACACAGATGACAGATATTGTGTTCACTAAAGTTGTTACACAGCCCGCAATGCGCCAGTTTATCCAGTGCCTGTTGCAGGCTAGCGGCCAATCGTTGCGCGCCCTCACGGTCACGCTGTAGCAGGTGATAGGCCATGCGTGTGGAGGATTTTGGCCCCACACCGGGCAAGCAGCGCAGTGCGCTAATCAACTGTTCAAGGACGGCAGGGGAGTTCACGTGAGGGCCTTGCAAGGGAGTAGTTTTATTTAAAACGGCAGTTTGAAGCCGGCAGGCATCATGCTACCCATTTTGGCAGAAGAGGTGGCCTCGGCTTTGGCATGTGCATCCTTCAGCGCAATGACCAGCAGGTCTTCAAGGGTTTCTCTATCGTCCATGGCGGCATCATCTATCTGCACGCGTTTAACGATGTTGTTACAAGTCATGCTGACTTTGACCAGTCCGTTGCTGGCGACCCCTTCTACCTCGGTATTGGCCAGTTCGGCTTGTGCCTTTTGCATATTGGCTTGCATCATCTGGGCCTGCTTCATCATATTGCCCATGCCACCTTTCATCATTCTCTGCTCCTGTCTGTGTAAACGAGTGGTTTAGTAAGTACTTTAATGTAGTGGTTTAATCGAGTTGGGCACAATGGTTGCACCCATTTCCTGTATCAGACCCTGCACAAAGCGATCATTCATAATCGCTTGTGTGGCCTGGTCTTGCAATTCGGCCTTTTCAACAGCCAGTTGTATGGCCGGCGTATTGGCTTCGCCGGTTTCAATATTTAGCTTGAGGCGGCGGCCAAAGTGCTGGTTGAGGGCAGTGCCCAGTTTTTCCAGATAATTGCTGCTGGCCAGGTGTTTGTGCGCTTCGGCAATGCGTAGTGTGAGCTGGTTGGCGTCAAAGCTGACCAGCTCACAGTTTTGCGCCAGTGCACGCACCAGGCCCAGTTTGCTCAAATGCTTTTCCACCAGATCGCGCCAGTTTCCATCCCAATTCAGTGTGCTGTCATCAGAACTGACCTCTTCCGCCATCAATGGGGTTGAAAAGGCTGGCTGCGGAATAGCTGCAATTTCCGGCATGGTTAATACAGGCTGAGATACATGTGCAGCACGTGGTACGTGTGGTTCAACTGCGCTGCTCGCGGATGCGAGTAGGCTGTCTCCCTGTAAGCCCTGTGCTGTCGGCTGCGATAATATTTCTGCTGCTTGCCTTGTTTGTGATGGCAATGCACTAGACATACGGTTGACCTGGCTGGCAGCGGCCTGTCTGCTTTGTGCCAGTGCTGCGCGGGCGCCACCACTGCGCTGACCTTCTGCACCTGAGGTGCCAGCGCCATTTAGTGAACCCGAGTTGTTAGCGGTGGAATTACCTGAAGCTGTACCAGGCGTCATGGCATCGACTTTAAATGCCAACATACGCAACAATGT
>CAYYBN010000029.1:0-12931 GCA_964470225.1 uncultured Methylotenera sp.
GTGGAAGTGGGAGCGCGTACAGGCCACCGGGCAATTGAGCCAGATTCTGTTGCAGGGTGTGCGTGTCGATCTGATTCAACTGGCACTGATTGCGCTGATTCCCGTATTGTTGGCACCTGTGCTGGCAATCAAGCCCTTGTTTAAAGTCTGGCGTGGATTTACCTTTTTCTGGGTATTGCTTGCCTTGGTCTGGCTGGTATTTATGGAAGCTGCCACACCCGGATTTATTCTGGAATACGATGTTCGCCCGAACCGGATTTTTGTTGAATACCTCAAATACCCGCATGAAGTCTTTGGCATGCTGTGGCAGGGGTTTAAAACCGAGCTCTTGTTTGGGTTGGCTCTGACTGCTGTGGCGTTGGTAGCGGTGTGGCGCTTGCTGGCACCCTGGAGCGTCGCCCAGCCGCAATGGTCCAATCTCAAACTGTGGCTGGTGTGGCCGTTTCTGTGTTTTCTGACGTTGCTGGCGATTCGCTCAACCTTGGGACACAGACCCGCCAACCCGGCGCTGTTTGCCATCACCCAGGACAGCATGGTCAATAGTCTGGTGTTGAATTCCGGCTATTCGGTGTTGTACGCGGCGTATAGCTTGGGTCACGAAGCCAAGTCCAGTGCCATCTATGGCAAGCTGCCACGTGAGCAGATTTTTGCGCTCACTGGCGCAAAAGACACAGAGATTCCAACGCTGACCACCTTGCAAGCCTCAACCAAGCGCGACAAACCGCTGAATCTGGTGATCCTGTTGCAGGAAAGTCTGGGGGCCGGATTTGTAGCGTCTTTGGGTGGCAAACCGGTGACGCCTAACTTGGAAAAACTCAAGGCTGAAGGCATCTGGTTTACCCATCTGTATGCCACCGGTACACGCTCGGTGCGCGGCATTGAGGCAGTCGTCACCGGCTTTCAACCAACGCCGTCTGACAGCACGGTCAAGCTGGATTTAAGTCAGAAAAACTTTTTTACGCTGGCGGATCTGTTGGGTAGACGCGGCTACATCACCGAATTTATTTATGGTGGTGAATCGCATTTTGACAATATGCGCGGCTTTTTCATGGGCAATGGTTTTCAGCAGATTACCGACCAGAAAGACTACAAAAATCCGGTATTTGTCGGGAGCTGGGGTGCTTCGGATGAAGACTTGCTGAACAAAACCCACGAACAACTGCTGGCACACCATGCCAGCGGCAAGCCGTTTTTTACCCTGGCGTTTAGCTCATCCAACCATGCACCATTCGAGTTTCCAGATGGCCGCATCGACTTGTATGAACAGCCCAAGGCTACTGACAATAATGCGGTGAAATATGCTGATTACGCCATTGGTGAATTTATTAAAAAAGCCAAGGCCAGCCCTTACTGGCAGGACACGGTGTTTCTGATTGTGGCGGACCATGACATACGCGTACGCGGGGACAGTCTGGTGCCGATAGAGCATTTCCATATTCCGGCGCTGATACTGGGCGGGGCAATACAGCCGAAAACCGTGGATGCCATTGCCAGCCAGCTCGATTTGCCGGTGACCATGTTGTCATTGATGGGCATAGACGGACAACACCCGATGACTGGCCACGATTTATCCAGTCTGGGCGCAGATTATCGTGGCCGTGCCATGATGCAGTACAACGCCAACTATGGCTGGATGGAGCAGGTTGGGCCTGCTGCAGAGGACAATCAGGTGGTGGTATTGCGCGAGGGCAAGGCACCTGCCTTTGGCCATTACGCCATAGCCAGCAAACAACTGCAAACCACGGCTGCCCCTGCAAATGGTGCACAATTGGCGCAGCGTGCGCTGGCGAATGCCTTGTTACCGGCGCTGCTGTATCAGGAACAGCGCTATCATTTGCCATAAGGGAAGACTGCATTGGCCAAACTCCCTTCCATGCTCACCGTGCCCGTCATCCTCGATGGCTTGCGGTATATCGCCAAAGGCGGACTGGTGGTCAAACATAGCCATTTGCCAGTGCCCAATCACCGCATTCCCGATCAGTTTATTGGCATTTGCGTGGCCACCAACCAGCAAGCAGAGACCGATGACTACGTCTTACAGCAGCTGGCCGCCTTGGGTATCGGACGCGTGCGTCTGGATGTGGGCGACGATGCGATGTATCCGCACCAAACCCGCTTGTTAAGGCGCTTGCTGGATGCGCAGGTATTGGTCGATGTGCATCTGGTGCAACCGTTTGCCATGGCCAAAAAGATGTCAGATAGCCATGTGCAGGCCCGCTGGCAGCAGTTTGTTGCCGGATTTTTGCACAGTTTTGGTCAAGAGATTGCCAGCCTGGAAATTGGCAATACCATTAATCGCAAGCGTTGGGCAGGCTATGATTGGCCGGGGTTTTTGTCCGCCTGGCGGATCGCACATACGCTGGCCAAAGCGGCCCATGTGCCCATCATAGGCCCCAATATTCAGGACTTTGAGCCACTGTACAACATTCGTGCATTGAAGCAATTGCAAGCCAGGCAGTGCCTGCCGGACATGCAAAGCAATAATTTGTTTGTCGAGCGCGTGATTGAGCCGGAACAGGCAGATCACCGTATCTTCAAATTCCGCTGGACGCGGGTATTCAAGTTCAACCTGATTAAAAAGGCCAGGCTGCTACAGAAGATAGGTGCAGATGTTGGCGTGCCTGCGCTGGTGTCGCCGGTTGCCTTTTGGGCCATTTACCGGATTCAACGACATTTACCCAACGGTGCACAAAAACAGGCGGATTATGTCACGCGCTACTTTACCTTGCTGGCCGCCTCTGGTGCGCTTAAGCAGGCCAACTGGGGGGCGATGATTTGTCATCGGGAAGGCGTCATCAATGATGGCCTCGACGACGCGCGTTATCCAGCACTGGAACGCGTGGCCTATTACCAGTCTGCGGATGGCGATCTGGCCGATTATCAGCGCAATCCAAGTTTTATGGCCTTGAGAACCGTGGTACGCTGGGTCAATGGCGCCCAATATCTGGGCCCATTGGTGACGGGTGCCGGGCTGGAGGTGCACGCGTTTCAGAAACACCAAAAACGGCTGCATATTGCCTGGACTACCAATGGCCATAGCGTAGTATTGTCTGAGATGTATGCTGACGCCAGCCTGCGCCATGCCGAGTATTTGAATGGCAGTGGCCAAGCCATCGCGCAACCTAACCTGATTAACGAGACGCCGCTATATTTGATCTGGGACGCCAGCCACATCATAGAACTGCATCTGTCTACACCTGCGCTGTCCGGCACCATCATTCATGCGCATATCCCTGACCAGCAGTATTTCCCGGTCAAAGATGGCGACTGGTGTGGCATGATACTGGCGGATGGAGCGGCGCAGGCCGCACAGATGATGGCGGCCTTGCATCCCTCGCAGTTATCGGCACCGGACAAGCAGGCTGCGCTCAGACACGCCAGAAATGTGATCTGGTCTATGCCAGACCCGCGAGATGCTGGCCAGAAGATCACGGTCAAACAGCCGGTCAAAATGCATGTGCACAAACGCTATCTGGATCGATTTAAACCAAGCAAAGCCAAACGTAGCTGGAATGGCGCCATGCAATTGATGCGTAGAGGCATAGACACTGCCGTGCCATTGGCTTATTTTGAAAAAGCGGGTGACCTGAGTCTCAAGCAAAACTTTTTTGTCTGTGCATTTGTAGAGCATGACTTTAATATTGCACAGGCGTTTATGGCCTTTCGTGAAGGCGCATCGCAATATCAGGGCGTCACTGCAGCGCGTTTGTATGCATCGTTTGCGGCCTTTTGTCGCAAAATGCATAGCTCGGGTATTTATTTCAGAGATTTTTCTGGCGGCAATATTCTGGTCAGTCACCATGACGGTCAATTGCAGTTTGCCTTGATAGATACGGCCAGATTGCGTGCTTATCCAACTGCCACACCCCATGCCCAGCGTCTGGCGGATTTAACCAGGGCGCTAAATAAACTGCATTGGCCAGGGCGCAAGGCGTTTTTATCGCTCTATTTGTCCAAGCCTCAACAGCAGTTGGGCATCACCACGCTACTGCCTTTTTATCTCTACGACCTCAAAGTCAAGCTTAAACGCACCATAGGACGCAAAGGCATTAAAAAAGCCTTGCGCTACCTCAAGTCATTGAACAGTTCCGCAAGGTCTTAGCGCATACTCATGAATATCATGAATATATTTTGCGCAGTTTAGGCACGACGTAACTTCCGCCGACGCATACACTGTGCACACGTTGAATGCACTTGCAACAACGAATTTTGAGAAAAGGAGCAATGACTATGTGGACTAAACCAGCTGCTACCGAAATGCGTTTCGGTTTTGAAGTAACTATGTACGTTATGAACAAATAATTTGTTCTATCGTCATTAAACGGGCGCCTTTAGCGCCCGTTTTTCATTTGTGATAGCCAAGCTTGACCTCTCGCTAAGTCACAGCATTAAACTTTTCTCATTCTCACAGGTTCCAAGCTCACATTCACTTCACCAGGAACTGCAATGTCTCTTCACCGTTTTAATGATCTTTTATCGCTGGCACAGTTCAGATGGCTGCTCTGGTTGAGCTTGATGTTAGCCAGTTTGTCAGCACTGCAAGCCTCTGCCTGTTTGACGCCTGCTGCCCTCAATATGGTACTCAAGCAGGAACTTGCCACCTTGCGCCAGCGTATTCCTCCAGCTTTTGGCGATGCGGTTGATGATGGTCTGATTCAGTCTGAACTGGCATTGCAAGATGCCAACACCTGTGCACTCACTTTGACCATGGTGTTGCCGCAGGCAGATATTGATGAAGCACAAGGCTTGCTGGCCGCGCAGCCAGCCAAACAAATTATGCTGACTGCTCAGGGCTACCGATTGCCTGAACAGCCACGTTTGCAAGTAACCTATCGCTATGATGTGGTCAGCCAGCAACCATTGGCCAGCGAGGTGTTGCAAACCGGCGCATTGGGACAGTTGCGTGCCAATGTTGAGTTGATGTACGCCATGTTGACTCAGGCCAGAGTCAATCCAACCACTGCCAACACGTCCTCTGAGGCGAAGTCTCAGCAAGCCTGGACACCAGAGCAGATAGCGCAAGCACAACGTGTTTGCTCAACCATGCACCCTGAATTATCAGGGTCGGCTTGTGCATGCTGGGTCAATGGCATGACGGAGAAGGTGAGCTACCGCCAACTGACCTACTATCAATACCTGAACAGTAATCCATATGCGTTTGCCAGTGGAAATGGCGTCAGTTTGAAAAGTAGTGATAAAGCATTGGCACAACAATGCAAGCAGCCGTAACGGCAGCCAATTGTTCATTTCACGCCTTGCCCCGTGTAGTCAGCTACTTGTCAGCCGCCGCAGTTCCTGACACACTTGGGGCATGCACCTCGTTAGTTTTCACACTTGCCGCAACGTCAGCTTTTGTATTGGCAGCGTTCTGAGTAATGGCGGCGTAACATAATGGTCTTCAAACATCTGACCACGCGCATGCTGCTGTGCCTGTTGGTGTGTGGACTGCTGCTACAAGCTGCGCTGTTGTGGCTCTACCAGCAGCGTATGCAGCAACACAGCCAACAGCAAATCAGTCAGGTTATGCAGCAAGGCGATGTCTGGTTGGTGCAACAACTGCAACAACAACAAGCCCGATACCGTTCCGCCATTCAAATTTTATTGCGTCAGCACCCCTGGATACAATCTGGTTTGCCAACAGATGAGACAGTTTTGCGACTACAGTTGGCCACCCTCAGACAAACCTTGCAGGCTGACAGCATTGCCTTGCTACAACCAGACCGGGTATTGAGTGACGGCGCCGGTTCGCCACGTGGCTTGTCCCATGCGCGTGCGCAAGTTGCGGCTACCTCACGTCAGCTTCAGTTCGACGTCATAGACGGGCGTTTGCAACTGGTGCTCTGGTGGCCGCTGCTGTCTGCCGACGGACGCCCAGACTGGTTAATGTTGGGCTATCCCATGCCTGCCGTGACCTCGCCCAGTCTGCAAGGTGAATCCGCGCTGACGCTGACGGCCTGGATGCAGGATGCGCAACAACACTGGCAACCGTTAACTGCTTATAGCACACCGGTATGGCCTGTACAGGCAGAGGCTGCCCTCAGCGGTTTTTTGCGTCAGGCACGTGGCCTGTTACTGGTGCGCCAGCCTGTGCATTACGACGGCCTGCTCGGGCGACGTGTGCTCGACCAGCGTGGTCATACAGTATTCATCGGCCTGCATGGTCAATTCCGGCAGTTGTTGGTGCAAGAACAACACTGGCGCTGGCTCTGGGGCTGGAGTTTGCTACTGGTGCTATTACTGTGGCTGTTGGCGTTGGCCTATCTGTGTCGTGACATCACACGGGTCTTGGCCAATTTGCAAAACTGCATGGCAGAGGCTGAGGCAGGTAATCCGGGTAACATGATGCCACTGGCGCGTGCGGACGAGTTGGGCCAGCTGGTGCAAGCTTACAACCGTATGGTGACTACCATCACCCAGCGACAACATTCGCTGCAACAACTGGCGTTTGAAGATGCCACAACCCAGTTGGCCAACCGGCATGCGCTGGAAGCCGCACTACAACAGCATTTGGAGATGCCAGATACCCGTGCGCAACCACTGTATGTGCTGGTATTGTCGATTCGTGCCTATGCGGCCATGTTGCAATCCATGGGGCCAGACTTTTGCCGGTCGCTGTTACAGCAATTGGCCAGTCACCTGGCGGCACAATTGCCTAGCATGGACGATGTTGTTGCCCGCTGGGATGAGCAGAGTTTTGCCCTCTTGTTGCACCTGAACAACCAGACCGCATTGGCGAGTATTGCTGATCGCCTGTTACAGCCTTATCGTGTGCCAGTCAACGTACAAGGGCAGTCAACCTATCTGCGGCTGTTATTGGGTATCGCCCGCTACCCTGAACATGGTCATGACGCCAAAACCCTGTTGTTACATGCCGAGGCCGCGCAGCAGACCGCGCAGGCGCAACAAGCATTATGGGCGCTGTACCAGCCTGAAACCGCCGAACCTGTGTTTGACACCCGCCATATCAGCCGATTACAAACGGCCATACGTGAACAGCAATTACAACTACGGGTGATGCCGGTCGTACATTGCAAGCATCGCACCGTCGTAGCGATGCAGGCTGAGCTCTGTTGGCCTGAGGCAGAGGCTGCGGAGACGCCACAGCCGTCATTGTCGATATTGGCTGAGCAAACCGGACTCATTCACGCGCTCACCGAGTGGCAATTAACGCAGGCATGCGCCGCCATTCTGACTTGTCAGCAACTGGACTGGCGTTTACCGCTGTGTTTGCCGTTGTCCGCGCGTGCCTTGCAGCAAGCCGATTTTGCCACTGCGCTGTTGAGCAGGCTGGCTGAGGCAGGTATTCCCTTACCTGCTTTGCAATTACAATTTTCTAGCCGCCGCTTGCATCCGCTGAGCCCACGCGCACTCAGCCAGCTACAGCAATTGCACGTAGCTGGCATGCTGATTACGCTGACAGACATAGGTGACTCAACCTTGCCTTTGTCTAGCCTGTCACAGTACCCATTGGGGGCATTGGCGTTGGCCGCCGAGCTGTTGCCTAGCCTGGAACAGCAACCTAAAACGCTGGCGGTGGTCAAGTCTTGTCTGGATTTGGGGCAGAACCTTGGTCTGCCAGTAACGGCCATGGCGGTCCAAGAGGCGCAAACCCTGACATTGCTGGCGCAGATGGGCTGTGATTACGCATGCGGGTCGCTGTTTGCGCCTGCCATGCGCATGCAGGATTTTCCGGTATGGGCCGAGCGCTGGCACACCGCACAAACCAGTACACTCAGTTTTGAGTTGAATCCGTCTCAGGCTGGGTTGGTGGCTGACGCAGCAGCAGGTGACGCACCAGCAGACCGTTGACCAGCCCAAACAGCACTGCGGCGGTTAACAGCGGCGCCAGTAATAAAAATGTTTGTGGTAAGGGTATCAGCCACAGCCGGACCAGTAACACCTGACCACAGACATGGGCCATGGCAGCCAATACGCTGACACTGACCACGCTGAAACTGGCACGCGGCAGCGCACGCCCCAGTGCCAGTGCCCCCAAACTGACCAAGGCCCCAGCCAAGCTGAGAAAAAAGCCCGGGGTCAGCAATTGCCCGCACAACAGAGCGCCAGCCAGTACTCGTAACAGGCTGACACTGACCGCCGCTGACCAGCCATGACGGTAGAGTACAAATAACACTACGCAATTGGCCACACCCGGCTTTACACCCGGTAACGGGCTGGGAAAGCTGGCTTCTAGCAGATGCAGGCTGATGGCAAGCAAGGTCAGGCCGGCGATTTGCCGGTCGCGCGCATCAATGGTTAAGGTCAGATGCTGTGGTGACATGTTCAATAGCTGAGGCTGTCAAACCCAGGTTCGCCAAGCAGCACGATGCTGACCTGATTAGGCAGACACAAAGCCACTTGTCCGGCATGGCTGAGCCAGCCTTGCTGAACGCAGTATTGGTTATGGCAGGGCGCATGGGCAAAACGTACCTTGCCAGCATGAACATGAATATCGCTCGTACCTATGGCGCCACGGATACTTAAATGCCGTTCTTGATTCAGGTCGTACACGCCCACCACGTGCTGGCCACGACGAACTTCAAAGGTGTGTGCCTGTAGCACTTTTCCACCCTGACGCCATAAGCACGCCACCAGCAATATGCACAGGGCTAGCACCAGCCAGTCTCCCCATAACAAGCCTTTTAAATTATGGAACCAGTGTTGCATGGGTGTGCGCCTGTGTATCTAGCCATTGCAAGCGTGATTGCATGGCACGATTCAATTGTATATCGCCGTTGGCCAATACCAGCAGCCAGCCAGTGACCCCTAGCGACTTGGCCATGTTGCTGGCTTGTTCAGGTGCGATAAACAGTGGTTTGGAAGCTACGTCGGACAACACCCCAGCATGGGCTCCGGGTGCCATTAACACGGTAGCCGCCTGCACTGCCTGTGCCGGTTTGCCGGTACGTGGGTCGAGAATATGGCAGTAGCGCTGACCGTGTGCCATAAAGTAGCGCTGGTAATCGCCCGAGGTGCCTATGGCCCAGCCTGAGGGTAAATCCAGTGCTGCCAGTGCCCCGGGCTGGCGCGGGTGCTGTATGCCCACGCGCCAGGGGCGGCCATGGTGCTGACCCAGCGCCAGCACGTTGCCCCCAATGTTAATCAGCGCATTCTGCACGCCATGTTGCAGTAAGATACGCTGCCCCTCTTGCAGGGCGTAGCCCTTGGCATAGCCACCCAAATCAATTTGTATCGCCGGGTTATTGGCGCTCACCTGCAGTCCCTCTATGGTTAAGTGTTGCATGTCAGGGTGTTGATGTAACAGTGGTGCCAGTTGCGCCTCTGTAACTTGGGTAGGCTGAAAATGGTCATGATGAAAGCCCCACAGCGCGACCAATTTACCGATGGCCGGGTTGAACAAGCCCTGTGTTCGTGCAGACAACTGCTGTGCGTGCAACAGAATGGCTGCCAGCGTCGGGCTGACCGTCACTGGTGTTTTTCCGTTGGCCAGCGCCGTATTAAGACGGGTCAGCTCCCCTGGCAACCAGGCGTGCAACTGCTGATGCAATTGCTGGTATCTGGCCAAGACCGCCTCGGCAGCGGCTTGTGCCTGTTGCGAACTCACATCATCAATTTGCAACTCGACCAGCGTGCCAAACACGTAGGCTTGTTGCTGATGACTCGGTGGCTGGCAAGCCGTTAACAGTTGGCAAGCAAGCAGCAGTGATAGCCAGAACCATGGCTGTTTTGGACGGAAAAAAACATTCATCATGACATTATCACATGCTTGCATTCAATCGTAGTCGCTGGCATTTTAGATATCCATAAAACGGATTGGCCCTATTTGAAAAAACAACTTCATGCCCGCTTGCGTAGCGTACATAATGCTATGCATTCACGGAGCGCAAGACGCGTCAATTGCAAAAAATCAGAATGCATCATAAAGGTCCTGTTTATTGTGCCATCTAGGGCCAATCAAGCTGTTTAAATAAAGCTGCGTTGCCTGGCTTGTGTAATTGTATAGTCAGGCATTGCCGCATTACCCAGCATCAAAGGAGTTTTAAAATGAATCAAGCCAAATGGCTCACCCCGTTAATGATGAGTAGTCTGTTGTATGCGGTCCCCGGTTGTGCTGATGACAAACCAGTAACTGAACAACTGGTCGATACCATGACCACCTTATCTGGCGGGCCGCACAAAGGTTATCGCGCCAATCATGCCAAAGGGGTGATGGTGACCGGCGCTTTTACTCCAACGGCTCAAGCCACCAGTGTGAGCAAAGCACCACAATTTTCTGCCAGCAGCACGCCAGTGCTGGTGCGGTTCTCCAATGCCACTGGCGTGCCAAATATTCCAGATGCCAACGGCAATGCTTTCCCAAAAGGCATGGCCATCCGTTTTCAGTTGGCCGATGGCAGCAACAGCGATATCGTCAGCATTTCGGTGAATGACTTTCCGGCAGCGACAACGGAGGAGTTTCTCGGCTTGCTGAACGCCGTACGTGACTCAAGTAGCAGCACCGCCAAACCCAGTCCGGTTGAGCAGTTTCTCGCCAGTCACCCGGCTGCCGCGCGTTTTGTGGCCACGCCCAAACCAGCCCCGGTGAGTTTTGCCACGCAGCCATTTTATGGCGTTAATGCGTTCCAGTTTACCAATGCGGCAGGTAACAGCGTTTATGCGCGTTACCAGATTGTGCCGATGGCTGGGGCGCAATACCTGAGCAAAGAAGTCACCGACAAGGCCGCGCCGGATTATCTGATGACTGAAATGGTCAGCCATGTGCAATCTTCACCGGTTAAATACAAGCTGTTGGTGCAAGTGGCTGAGCCAGGTGACGAAGTCAATGACCCGACCAAGGGTTGGCCTGCCAGCCGTAAACTGGTGGAATTGGGTACGCTGACGTTGGACAAACCCGTCGCCGACTCACAAGCGGCAGAAAAACCGATCATGTTTAACCCCTTGCTGTTGCCTGATGGCATTGCACCGTCGCGAGACCCGGTGTTGCTGGCCAGACCAGGCGCCTATGCAGTCAGTTATGGCCGACGTTTGACGCCTTAATCATGCAAACCAGAACAAGGTAAACCTTAACGCTGTAATTTAGACGCGCAACAGTAAAAAAGCTTCCAATGTTTGGAAGCTTTTTTAGTTTAATCGCAACAGGTTTGTACGTTTTACAGTGCCTCTAGCGCCTTCACCAGACATTCCGCCGGGTCACACGGTTGCGGCCAATCTCTGGTTTGCGCAGCAATTTCCACCATGCCAGTTGGGCTGGTCACATTCACCTCGGTTAAATAATCACCAATCACATCGAGGCCAACCAGAAACAAGCCATGCTGTTTAAGCACTTTGCCGACCGTTACGGCAATCTCGCGGTCTCGGCTGGTCAAAGACTGCGCCACACCTTTGCCACCTGCGGCCAGATTGCCACGGGTTTCGCCAGCCTTGGGGATACGTGCCAGCGCATAGGGCAGCGGTTCGCCGTTAATCATGAGAATACGTTTATCACCGTTGACGATTTCGGGGATGTAGCGCTGCACCATAATGGTTTGTGCTTCAAAGCGCGTTAGCGTTTCGAGTATGGCGTAAATGTTGGGGTCAGCCTGCCGCAGCCGGAAAATACCACTGCCACCCATGCCATCCAGTGGCTTGACGATGATGTCACCATGCTCAGCCAGAAACGCCAATATTTGCTCTTGACGGCTGGTGACGATAAACGGCGGCGCAAGTTGTGCAAAACGGGCAACCGACAGTTTTTCGTTCCAGCCACGGATACTGGCCGGGTCATTGAGGATACGTGCACCCTGTTGCTGGGCCAGTTCTAGCAAGTAGGTGCTGTACAGGTATTCGTTATCAAAGGGCGGGTCTTTGCGCATCAGCACGGCATCAAAGCTGGCTGGTGGGCGGCTAGCCATCTCCCCGGTTTGCCAGTGACCATCGTCGGTAAAGGCAAAAGGCTGCGCATCCACCACCACCTGCGCACCGCGCAAGTGCCAGTCGTGCTGCTCGCAGACAAACAATGCATGGCCGCGCGCCTGCGCAGCACGCATGATGGCCAGGCTGGTGTCTTTATACGCCTTGAGGCTAGCGAGCGGGTCCAGTATAAACAGCAGTTGCATAAGTTGCCTTAAACGCGCGGATTACACGCACTCGTGGTTAAGCGGGTCGTTTTCCTGCAACTCCAGCCCGGCGGCGAGCAGCGCCAAACGGGCGACCACGCCATAGGCATAAAAGCGGTTGGGTGGTGCATCTGGTGCCCCGGCACAGTCGGGCAGGGTACAGGGTTTTTCAAAGGCCAGTGGCACAAAGTGCATGCCGGGTGCGTTAAGGTTTTCGTCTATACCACGGCCAGTATGCACGCGGTAAAAGCCGCCAATGACAAAGTGATCCATCATGTACACCACCGGTTCGGCCACCGCATCGTGGATGTTTTCAAAGGTATACACGCCTTCTTGTAGCATCACTTCGCTGACCTGCATGCCTTCTTTAATTACTGACATTTTATTGCGGGTTTTGCGGTTGAGGTCACGCACTTCGTCGGCCGATTTGACGCTCATGATGCCCATGCCATAGGTGCCTGCATCGGCTTTGACGATGACAAACGGCGCATGGGTAATGCCATATTCGTCATATTTAAGCTGGATTTTTTTCAGCATGGCATCGACCTTGTCGGCCAGCATATCTTCACCCACGCGCGCATGAAAGTCGATACCGCTGGCGGTATCAAAGTACGGGTTCAGTAGCCATGGGTCTATCTTGAGCAAAGCGGCAAATTCATCCACCACTTTGTCATAAGCCGCAAAATGTTGGGATTTGCGGCGTGTAGCCCAGCCCGCATGCAGCGGTGGAATCAGGTTTTGTTCCAGGCCCTGAAGCAGAGGTGGAATACCGCCCGACAGGTCATTATTGAGCAGGATGGCACAGCTATCAAAGGCCGGATAGTCTACACCTTCGAATTGCACGGCTTTGAGTTTGAGCCGGTTTTTTTCGCGCA
>CAYYBN010000029.1:12941-13157 GCA_964470225.1 uncultured Methylotenera sp.
TCCAGAATCAGCGGAAAACCGTCGTGGGTTTCCAGTTTGGTGATGTCGGTAATCTCCGGTGACAGACTGCCGACGCGCACTTCCAGTCCAGCGGTCTTGAGGATATGACACAGCTCGACCACGTTGCGCAGGTAGTAAGTATTGCGCGTATGGTTTTCTGGAATCAGTAACAGGCGGCGGGCTTCCGGACAAATTTTCTCCACGGCGATTTGCGCC
>CAYYBN010000030.1:0-5889 GCA_964470225.1 uncultured Methylotenera sp.
CCAGTTCGGCACCTTTCACCTCCATGGTCAGGTCCAATTGCAAAAATTTTTCATCAGGGTCGGGCAACAGGTTGACGGTAAAGGTCTCGAACGGCACAAAGGTCAGCGCTGTTTTAGGGTCGGCATGTCCACCGCTTTCGGCTTCTTCCTCACCCTCCTCGGCTTCGGAGGCGGCTTCATCCGCTGCATCTGCGGCATGCTTGGCGGCGGCCTTGCCATGCGCGGTTGCCGGTTTTTTCAGCAACAGAAAATAGGCTGCTGCACCGCCACCACCGGCCAACGCCAGTACCAGCCCCAAGATAATAAACAGCTTTTTCTTTGATTTGGGCGCTTCGGCGGCTGTTTCGGGTTGTTGTGCCATAGAACACACCTTTCAAGACTGACAGAGTTCAATACAGTGCTGCAATAACGACAGCAGACCAGCCTATTATGCAAGCGCAGCGGGCGCAGGTATCAGCCGAAAAAAAGGGGGAAAAGAGGGTTATTCGTGCGTAATAGTCAGGCGGCCAATAGACCGCCTTGCAACACCCACAGGCTTTGCAGCCCAAGGGTCATGACTTGTCACACTCACTGGCAATCATGTTTGCAAGCATTCAAGCTAGACAAAGGTATCCACATGCCCCAATGCGCTACGCCGCACGCTGGTCACAGCTGCTGCGCCATCGTCAGGCTGTTGGGTGCTGTGGGACGCACTTGTACGCGTGTCTATAGCGGCCGCCTGCTGGTTAAACTGGCGGTTAAAATGCTGCTGCGCCTGCTGGCCATCCCCGATAAAGGTCTGCCCCAGTTGCATGCCTTGACTTTGCATGCGCTCGCGTAAGTGTTGCATGCCATCTTCCAGTGCCTGACGCACCAGTGGATTGTCAGTCACAAAACTGGTGTCTACCGACTGATTATCGACTTTGAGTACCACTTGTATCGGCCCCAAATCAGGCGGTGACAAGGTCAAACTGGCGACTTCGTCACCGGCACCCGCCATCGTCATCACATGCTGGTGTATGGCCGCTTGCCAGCGGTCTTGTGCTACGAATGGCGTAGTAATCTGGGTCATCATGATGGATGCAGTATCGACTGCCATCCATGGCTGCGGCGTAAACAGGCTGGCCTGGCTGGCACTATTCAGCACATTCAGGCCAGGGTCAGTCTGACTGGCATCAAGATTGGCAAGGTCTTTTAGAGTCAAATCTGTTGGCGACTGTAAGGCCTCCCGTGCGCCAGGCACGCTGCGTGTCTGTGCCGCGCCCATCTGTGCGGCCAATGTGGCAAAGCGGTGGGCGGACAGGTCTGCCGCTGAGTCTACCCCGGTTGCCGGCAACGTGAAGCCCTGGCCTGGTGCCATTGTATCGTCTGGCTGGCTCAACGCATCAGCCCTAACCGACAACCCTGGCATGGATGGTTGGCCGCGTAAGCTGGCGCTCGAAGCATCGCTGTTGACTGACAGGCTAGCGGCTGCTGAATCAACCGCCGCAGTCAATGCTGCGAGGCCATTCAAGCTGCTTGCCTCTACAGAGTGAGCCTTGGCAGCAGTGTCGTCTGGACTTGTCGTTTGGCCCAGACGATAGGCCAGCATGGCCGGCATCCAGTCGGCCTGCGGTGGGTGTTCGCTGGCAGCGCCCTCATGGGCGGCAAGCTTGGTTTTTTTAACGGCTTGTTTGCTGGGACTGACGTTTGCTGTTTCTTGTGCCTCTGCTGTGGTCGTCGTATTGTCAGAGTTATCCTCACTGGCTTCATTGGCCTTGCTTGTGTCTACGTTTGCACTGGGTGCCGGTGAAGTATGTTCCGTTTGGGGTGACTTTGTTTGGGCTTGTTCGCGGCTGGTCAATATCGGCGTTGAAGGTTGGGTGATAGGCCGATCGCTTGCGCTTTGATGACTGCCAGACGGGCTGGCTGTATTTTGTGCAGTGGCTGTTGGTGTATTGGTTGGACGTGGTGCCAGTTGCTGACGCAGCGCCTGTTCAAAGCCCTGACCGTGCTCGCTGTTGGCAGCGCTGACGCTGCTGACTGGCGCCAGCTTCAGTATGGCCATGCCTTGTTCTACCCTGCTGCGATAGCTGTCCATGTACGGTATCCCTGTCTCAATTGCCATGCCGTTTGGCGCGGCTGGCAAATTCGTCCATCAGTTTTTGGTCACGTTTGCCGGCCAGTAAAAGTTGTTGCTGTTCGGCACGCGCAATCAGCACTTCATACGATTTTTGCGTGCGTTGTTCTACCTGTAATTGCTGACGCTTGTCATCGACCAGCCGTTGTAACCTGTCTATATGCGCATTTTGCCCGTTGACTGCGGCCTCCAATTGGGCAAAAAACTGCTGAAAGTTGCGGTATACATCGGCTTTGATGCCTTGCTGCCCCAACTGCTGCCACTGTTGCAGGTATTCTTGCTGGTATTCCGCCAACTGTGCCGCCTGCTGTTGTGCCTGTTGTACTTCTTGCATGGCAACGGCCAGCCTCTGCATGGCCTGTTGTACGGCCTCGTCTGCCAGTTGCTTGAGAAAGGTCAGCGTTTGGATCGATTGTTTGCGCATCGGGCTTCATGGCCTAAGCCACCACCTGCGCCAGTTGCTGCAAGCTGTCTGACAGGCTGGCGCGTGCATGAATGTCTTGCTGTAAAAAGCCATTGATGGCGTCATGCTTGAGGATGGCGCGATCCAGCATGGGGTCGCTGCCCGGCTGGTATGCCCCCACGGCAATCAGGTCCTGGTTGCGCTGGTAACGCGCATACCATTGCTTGAGTGTGCGTGCCTGCTGCTGGTGGTCAGGGCTGGTAATGTTATGCATGGCTCGGCTGATAGACTGCTCAATATCAATGGCCGGGTAATGGCCACTCTCGGCCAGCGCCCGATTCAGCACAATATGGCCATCAAGAATGGCGCGCGCAGAATCTGCAATCGGATCTTGTTGGTCATCTCCTTCGGTTAGTACGGTATAAAAGGCTGTGATTGAGCCTTCACCACGTGCGCCATTTCCTGTACGTTCCACCAGCGCGGGCAACTTGGCAAACACCGAGGGCGGATAGCCTTTGGTAGCCGGCGGCTCACCAATCGCGAGGGCGATTTCGCGCTGCGCCATGGCATACCGGGTCAGCGAATCCATAATCAGCAATACGTTTTTGCCTTGTTGGCGAAAGCGTTCGGCAATTGCCGTGGCATAACTGGCGCCTTGTAAGCGCATTAACGCCGACACGTCGGCAGGTGCGGCCACCACGACGGCGCGTGCCAACCCTGCTGTACCTAAAATCTGTTCAATAAATTCTTGTACTTCGCGTCCACGTTCACCAATCAACCCCACCACAATCACGTCGGCGGTGGTGTAGCGCGCCATCATGCCCAGCAACACACTTTTACCCACGCCAGAGCCGGCAAACAGCCCCATGCGCTGACCTCGCCCCACCGTGAGCATGGCATTGATGGCACGCACGCCAACATCCAGCGTGTGTTCTATCGGCGCCCGCATCAATGGGTTAATCACGCGGCCATTCAGCGGCGCGGTGGCGTCGGTGACAATGGGTCCTAACCCATCCAGCGGCTGACCGGCCGCATCAACCACCCGTCCCAGCAAGCCGTCACCCACCGGAAAATGACGGGCCCGGTCCTGGGCACGGCGGCGGGGCGGACGGCCAAACTGCGGTTTGGGCAAGGTATCGGCCACTTCCATGCTAAACACTTTGGCACCCGGCACGACACCATCCACGGCAGTTTGTGGCATCAGTAGTAAATGATCGCCATCAAAGCCCACCACTTCCGCTTCCACGCGTCCGCCATCTTGCAGCGGAATGTAACAGGCGCTGCCTATGGGCAGTTTGATGCCGGTGGCCACCATGACCAGACCGGTGACCTTGACCACCCGGCCAGCCACTTCCAATGGCTCGACCATGGGCAGCAGCTCCAAACAGTCTTTCAGATAGCTGCACCAACGCTGACTGTGCACGTTGGATGCAGTGGCCGCGTCTGGCTGTAATGGCTGTGCCAAATCGGCCGTTGCCGTAGAAGTCATGTGATCTGACATCGAGACACTCCGTTTACAAGGATGCTGGGGGGTGCGCGACTGTGTCGGCATCCAGTGTCGGCATGACAGGCTGGTACCAGTCATCCACACGGGACAAGCCCTGGGTCAGGCGCTTCCAGCGCATGGCATTGGTGGCATCAATCTGGTTGTCAGCGGTTTCCACCAGACAGCCACCACGTTCGATATTGGCCTCTTCCACCACTTGCCAACCTTGCGCACTCAACGCTTCGCCCAGATGCTGACGTAACAAGCGGGCATCGTCATGGTGCACAATCAGCCGGGCTGGCTGTTTGACTTGTGGCAGGTAATGGATGGCATCCAATACCACTGGAATAATGGCCTGCGGTTGAACCTGCAAGGTGGTTTTCAGCATGGCTTTGGCCAGTTCCAACGCCACAGTCAGTACCGACTCGGCAACCCGGGTATCTGCCATTTGCAAGGCCTGTTGAAACTGACCAGATACCTGTAGTAATTGCTGCCGCTCGCCCGCCAGTTGCTGGTCAGCCTGTGCCATGCCATCGCGGTAACCGTGTTGCAGGCCTTCTTCATAGGCCGCTTGCCGCACCTGTTGCAAAATGGCATTGATACTTTGCTGGCTGGCCGCAGGGGGTGGTGGCTCACGTAACGGGTGTGGTCGCGATTGTTCCTCTTCAAAGCTGGCCATTTCCCAGCGCTGGTATGCGGTTAACTGCTCTTTGGGAACGGTGCTAGTGCTCATGCGGTGTGACCTTTTGTGGATCGTATTTACGGTGATGGTGCGTTGCACATAGCGCTAAATTAGACGTATTGTTCACTTTCACCTTTGCCTGCCAGCATGAGTTGTCCCTCGTCTGCCAGACGGCGGACCACTTGCAAAATCTGTTTCTGTTGCGCTTCCACTTCCGACAACTTGACCGGGCCACGGCTTTCTAGGTCATCGCGCATCATTTCGGCCGCGCGTGACGACATGTTGCGGAAGAATTTTTCTTTCATTTCATCCGAAGTGCCCTTCAATGCCACAATCAGCATGTCAGACTGCACTTCGCGCAGCAGCACCTGGATGCCCTTGTCGTCAATGTCCATGATGTTGTCAAACACAAACATCTGGTCCATGATTTGTTGCGCCATGCCGTCATCATAGTTTTTCAGGCCTTCCATCAGCTTGCTTTCGTTTTCGCCGCTGAGGTAGTTCATAATTTCTGCCGCGGTTTTCACACCACCGATGGCCTGCCGTTTCAGGCTGTCATTGCCCGACAGCATTTTAATCATGCCGTCGTTCAGTTCCTTGAGTGCTGCCGGTTTGACGCTGTCCAGTGTCGCCACGCGCAACATGACATCCTGGCGTAAACGCTCAGTAAAATGGCTGATAATTTCGGCAGCCTGATCTGGCTCCAGATGCGACAGTATGGTGGCGATGATTTGCGGATGCTCGTTTTTAATAAAATCGGCCACACTGTAGGCATCCATCCATTTCAGGCTTTCAATGCCGGCCGCTTCCTGCGACTGCGGAATACGGTTAAGCAAATTGGAGGCCTTGTCATCGCCAAAGGCCTTGATTAATACTGAGCGAATATACGCGTCTGAATCCAGGCCAAAGTCACTGCTGCCCGCAAAATCAACCATGAATTTTTCCAGCACTGCTTCAACTTCTTCTTTGGGCACCGGCTTCATAGAGGCCATAGCGATACCTAATTTTTGCACTTCTTTTGGACTCAGGTGCTTCATGACCTCGGCCGCCTCATCTTCACCCAGGGCCAGCATCAAGATTGCACTGCGGGTAATTCCATCCTCACTCATGTCTCACCTCGTTTGTTATTTGTGTTGTCAGGCGTTAATTCAAGCATTGGTCCAGCTCGATACCACATTGGCCACAATGCGCGGATTATCCTTGGCCACTTGCTTGGCCGC
>CAYYBN010000030.1:5899-13148 GCA_964470225.1 uncultured Methylotenera sp.
CCTGCAAGGTATGATCCAGGCCATTGGCATTCAGCAGGGCAGCGGCTTTGGCGCCGGGCAAGGCGGTGGCATCGTTGCTCAGCGTCACCAGACTGTCATCGCCACGGCTGGCTGGTGCAGCCACATTGGCTGGTAAGCCCAGCGGGTCATGTGTTGGATGAACGGTTTTATCTTGTCCCAATAGCTTGATGGCCATCGGCTTCAGCAATTTACGGTACAACAGCACCAGCCCGATGACGCCGGCCAGAAAACGCAAGGCATCTGTGCCGTAGGCAATCACTTGCGGGTCTTTCCACAAAGGTGGCTCTGCCAGTTTTTCCATGGCTTCGGTGGCAAACGGGGTATTCACCACCGAAATGCTGTCGCCACGTTCTTTATTAAAACCCATGGCCTGCATGGCCAGATCACTCACCTGCTGCTTCTCGGCTGCGGTCAGGGCGCGATAAGTGGTTTTGCCCTTGCTATCCACCACGGGTAAATGATTCACCACCACCGCCACATGCAAACGCTTGATGCCGCCCTTTGGTTGCTGAACATAGCTTACGGTTTTATCCAGCTCGTAATTGGTGGTGCTGTCTTTCTGCGTATTGCTAGGCGCAGCCGCAGGTGGCGTGCCGGTCGCATTGGCCGGATTGCCGTTGGCAGCATTGGCTGCGGGTGGCGTGGTAATCGGCGCTGTGGCATTGGGCGGTGGCTGGTTGGACAAGGCACCTGGCACCCCGCCCTGGTCATCAGCACTGTTCTGGCTCTCATGGGTCTGCGCACTGCGCACGGCCATGCTCTCGGGCTTGGCATTCGGTTTGTAGCTTTCAGCCGCCTGCTCGCTTTCGGAAAAATCAATTTCGGCGCTGGCTTCCGCATGCACGTTTTTCACACCGACTATCGGGGTAATGATGGACTCCACCCGGCGGGCGATGCTTTGCTGCATATTGTCCACATACGCAATTTGCTCTGGATCCAGTCCGCGCTGACGTGCTTGCTGGCTGGTGTCCGACAACAGATGTCCATTTTGGTCAACCACCGTGACATGTTCGGCAGAAAGCTCGGGCACACTGCTGGCGACCAGATGTACCACGGCAGCCACCTGCTGGGCATCCAGCCGACGACCAGCATGCAAGTTGAGCAAAACGGAGGCGGTGGGATATTGCTGTTCACGCACAAATACGCTGGGCTTGGGGATGGCCAAATGAATGCGGGCGGCCTGAACCGCAGAAATGGACTGGATACTGCGCTCCAGTTCACCTTCCAGCCCACGCTGAAAATTGACCTGTTCCACAAATTGCGACACACCGAATTTCTGGTTTTCCAGCAATTCAAAACCAATATTGCCGCCTTTGGGCAGACCCTGTGCGGCCAGTTTCAGGCGGATGGGATGCACCTGGTCAGCCGGTACCAGAATGGCAGTACCGCCCTCGGAAAAACGGTAAGGCACATTCAGCTTGTCCAGTTCAGCCACAATGGCGCCGCCATCTTTGTCGGCAAAGTTGGAAAACAGCACACGGTAATCCGGTTTCTGGCTCCACAGCCAAAACACCACCATGACCGCCACAATGGCCGCCATGCCGGCGACCAATAACAATTTCTGTCCCAGTTGCCCAAACATATTGGCGGCAGGCACAGTATTCGACTCTAGCAAGGCAGCGTCAGCAGCCATTTAAACCTCCATGTATTGCGTGGTCTGTTGCAGTTACCATGGGCAGCCGCAAACAGCGATGAGACACATTATGCGCGTGTCTGACCAGATCAAATGCTGAAATAAGACGGATTAAACTTGCCTATTTTTACCGTGGTGCCGGGACAGGCGGTGCTAAAGTACAGGCTATGCAAGCTGGATGTGCATGACAAGCACAGCCAGCCACCACACAAGGAGAACCCCATGAATGCAGGTGGAATTGATGCACAACGCATCGCATCTATGCTCACGCAGTTGCGTGCAGCTGCGCACCGCCCTGAAGGACTGGGCAGCCCGGGGGCGCTGGCACAACCAGCCAGACTTGACCGTACAGCGGGCAGCAGTGCAACCAGTCAGGTCAGTTTTAGTGACGCCTTGAAAGCTTCGCTGGATCAGGTCAACGGTATGCAGAAACAGGCCGAAAAAGTTGGACAGGATTTTGTCATGGGCAACGACAATGTCAGTTTGTCCGATGTGATGATTTCCGGGCAAAAGGCCAACATTGCCTTTCAGGCCACGGTACAGGTACGCAATAAACTGGTCAGCGCCTACCAGGACATGATGAACATGCAGATTTAAACTCACCTGTTGCTACACTGGTGGTGGCGGGTCGTCAGCAGTCAGTGTGCCCTGTTCCAGCTGATACAGCCACGCCAGAATTTCGGCGGTGGCCAGATACAGTTGCGGCGGAATGTGTGCATCGAGTTCTACTTGCATCAGCAAATTCAGCATGGCTTGCGATTCATGCACGTACACCTGATGCGTTTTCGCCAGTGCAATGATACGTTCGGCCAGCAAGCCTTGCCCTTTGGCCACCACACGCGGTGCTGTATCGCCGGTGGCATACGCCAGTGCCACCGCCGAGGCTCTGTTCTTGGACTCAGGCATCATCCAGTACTGCCTGAACCACTTGTAACCCATCCACCTGCAATCCAGCTTCCTGCAAGCGCTGCGCCAATGGCCAGCGTGCATGCTGCAAGCGCTGACAACTGTCAACCTGCGCGGCTTGCAAGCGAATGCTGAAGCGGCCATCCAGCAAGGTAATGCGTACCGACAACTCACCTAAACCAGGGAACTGCAAACTCAAATTACTAAACAAGGCGGTCGAGACTGGTGCTGCCGGCGCTGGGCGTG
This sequence comes from uncultured Methylotenera sp., assembly GCA_964470225.1. Lineage (GTDB taxonomy): Bacteria > Pseudomonadota > Gammaproteobacteria > Burkholderiales > Methylophilaceae > Methylophilus. Next base: position 8,706 of record CAYYBN010000030.1, read on the forward strand.
ACTCGCGCTCGGTCACTGCCCACTGCATGCGCTGGCCTGGCCACACTTCACCTTGCCACTGCAAGCGCTGCTGTTCCAACACCTGTAACTGCTGAGCCAGCATGGCCGGTGCGGAAAAGTCCGGGCGGTTTTGCGGTTCGGCCAGCAGTTGCTGCCAGGGGCGCAAGCCTAGCGTGGCTTGTTTTAGATGCGATTCATAAAACAGTCCAGAAGTCGTCAAGGCCTGCCTGAGTTCCTGTGCCAGCAATTGCGGCCGCTCGGGATGGGTGGTCAATACGGCTTGTGCCTCTACCGTTGCAACAGTTTGCGTCGCCGGTTGTGTGGCCAGCCATTGTTGCAGAGATTTGCCAGTGACACTGACCGCGACATCGCTGGCTTCGGCCGGGTTGGCCGGTAATGGCGCAGACTCCAGCAAAGGTAAGCGTGCACTTAACAGCGCCTCGCTGCCGCTTAGCGTCTGCCAGCTGACCTGGGCGGCTTGGCCTTCTACCGGGCTGGCAGTGAGCTTGAGTTGCAGCATTTGCGAGGTGTTCAGACGATCAGGCAAATGCATGATGACCGGATAGCTTGCACCATCCGCGGCATACAAGGTGACTTGATACAGTGATTGCCCCTGACCCGTGACTGGGTGGGCAGCATGATTGCTGGCAGTGGTCAGTCGGTCACCAATCACCGCGATCAGTGGCCGTCCTGAAAACAGAGTAGACCACTGTGGCTGTTCGCCAGACACCGCCTGCAAGGCCTGAATCGGCGACACCCCGTGCAGGCCAGCCGCTTCAGACAGGCCGTGGCGGGCAGACAGGGTGACAGGGACGGTCAACATGGTCAGTGCATGTCGGGTGGCATACGCGCATGCATTTGCGCGTCAAAAATCATGTCCGTGATCCGGTGCATTACCGGATATAACAGATAACGGATTTCACCGTCATCTGCCATAATTTGTTGAATCAATGCTTGCTTGCGGGTTTGCTGGGTGGGCGTCATGCTGACGCGCTGTTGTTTCATGCCGCGCTCGGTTTGCTGAATGGCATCTAACATCAGCATGTAAGACTGTTCCAGTTCACTGACTTTTTCCCAGGCGCTGCTACGCGCAGCCAACAGCATTTGCTGCATGACTCTGGCAGCAGCTTCGTATTGATGCATCAGGCGCTCACTCATGTTCAAGCTCCGCTGGTGGCCCAGGCCGCCATACCGGTATATGCGGTGGAGGACGCCGGTTTGGTGGTTGGCAGTGTCGCCACTGGCGCGGGTTGTGTCGCGTTTTGCAACAGTTGCGCCCAGGCGGCTTTGAGTTCCTGCAATAACTGCTGGATTTCGTCTATACGTTGCAGGTCTTTATGTACGCTGGCTTGCATCAAGGTCATGGTCATGTAGCGGTAAAGTTCATCCAGATGTAGGGCAATCTCGCCACCCACTGACTTGTTCAATGAGGCGCGCAAGCCAGACTCGATGATGGAAATGGTTTTATTCAGACAATCACATTTCTTTTGCATGTCTTGTTGTTGCAGGGCTTGCTTGGCCTGGATACAGCCGGAAATGGCCCCTTCATACAACATTATGGTTAACTTGAGCGGGCTGGCATCGACCACGCCGGTCTCCAGTCCAACATTGGCATAGGCATTAACGCCGATTTTTTTCATGCCAAACATGTGCTTCTCCTTACTGCCTGCTAATTAAGTGTGTGCATCCAGCTCACCTTGCCTCAGCGTTGATGTCCATCAGGCGCTGCTCTTGTTCAGGGCCGTGATTTGTTGCGAGATAAAGCTACTGGTGTTCTGCATGCTACTCAATAACGAATCCAGCTTGGCATATTGAGCACGATAACGTTGTTCTATCATTGGTAGCCTTGCATTTATATTATCGACCTTGCTGTTCAAACCTTTAATTGAGGATTGAATACCATCAGTTTTAGCAGTCAGCAATCCATCGCTGTCCAACCACTGGCCGATGGCCTGACTCAGTTCGCTGGCCAGCCCACGACTAAAGGTCACGCTGCCGCGACTACCGGTGCTACTGCCGTTGATACTCAGCTTGATACCGGCACTGTTGCTGCCAGTCGCCCCTAACAGCTGACTGCCACTGCCTGTGGCGGCAATACCGTTGAGGGTGCCTGCCACACTTTGCGCACCACTGGCCAATTGCGTGACATTGATGGCATAGGTGCCCGATTGCGAGTTGCCAGTACTGCTGACAAAACTGACTTGCGGGTCGGTGGTGGTGGCCGATGGCGCAAACAGTTTGGCCACATCGCTTAATTGGGTCGTCAGCGCCTTGGTCAGTGTGGTCTGGTTAATCGACAGCGTGCCATCTTGAGCAGGGGTTATGCCAATATCGGTTAGGGTTTTGTAAGTGGTGGCCGTGGTTGAGGTTTGTGTCAATATAGACTTGATCTTGACCGCAATTTCACGGGTCGCAGCATCACTCATCAATGGTCCGTTGGCCGTCGAGCCTGCACCGACAAACTTGGTCAGGTTGCGCAGGTTGGTATTTAGCTTGTTGTAGGCATCGACAAAGCTTTGCACCGAGTTTTGTATGCTGGAAGTGTCAGTACTGACTGTCAGGGTATTGTTGGTGGTCACGGCTTTTAAATTTAAGGTGACGCCTTCGATCGCATCGGTCAGCGTATTCGAGGCGCTACTAATACTGAGGCCATCCACCGTCAGTTGTGCATTCTGCGCTGCCACCAGTTGTGTCATATTCTTGCCATTGCCGGTCGTCGCCAATGGGTCATACGCCAGCGCAGACAGCCCGCTGCTGTCCGTCGCGGTGCCGTCGCCATCATTGACCGTAATTTTCAGGCTATTGGCTGCGCCACTGTCTTTGGAGGTGACCACCAGCCGGAAGCCACTGCCATCATTGACGATGCTGGCACTGACCGCGCCGTTCTGCGCGTTGATCGCGTCGCGTACACCAGCCAGGGTGTTGTTGCTATTGGTAATGGTCACGCTCAGGTCGGGTTTGGCACTGTTGGCGGTAAAGCTGTCGGCACTGCCGCCAGAACCAGCCTGATAAGTGCCAAAAGAAAACGTCAACGTGCCGGTGCCAACCGTGGCACTGGTGCTGGAAAATGCAGCAGTGGCCAGTTTCTGCGAGCTGGCCAGTTGACTGACCGACAGGTTGTAACTGCCGTTGCTGGCATTGCCATTGGCGGTGGCCGTGACACTGGCCCCCTCACTCAGCGTGGTGCTTTGTGCGGTGAACTTGCTGGCAGAGCTTAAATTGTCGAGTGCCGTCTGAAAACTGCTGAGGCCGCTTTTCAGGCTGCCAAAGGCAGATAATTTGGTGTTGAAAGCACTGATTTTGGTTTGTAGGTTGGTTAATGGCTGCTTTTCTATCGTCATCAAACCGCTGACAATCGAGTCTATTGCCAGTCCAGATGCCCCGGTAGAGGAAGTAATGGTTGCCATGGTTCAATCCCTTCTGTGCCTGACAACTGAATCAGGCCGTTTGTCTTACCACCACGCAGCTTGTCCAGTGTTTTGCTAATCGCCAGCACCTCCTCATTCGGAATCTGACGCAATACTTTTTGTGTTTCGGTATCTACCACTTTGACCACAATGCGATCAGTGTCCTGGTCAATGGAAAACTGTATGGTTTGTAACGCTGGTGCGACATAGTCATTTAACTTTTTGACCGCACCACTCAAGGCTGTTTTGTCATTAATCTCGTCATGCGCTACGTTCGTTTTACTGCCAGCAAACTTGACCAGTTGCAAATTGCCAGTGGCCGGCAAGCCAGTCATGCCCGCACTATTTACACGGCCATCAATCGGTAAATCACCCATGATGCTGCTCCTCTAGTTAGCCAAAATCCACAGAGCGCCTGCCCTGTGGATTGAATCACCTGTGAGCATTAACCTCTCAACAGTGTCATGACACTGTTAGGCAACTGGTTAGCTTGGGCCAGCATTGCAGTACCCGCTTGTTGCAGGATTTGTGCACGGGTCATTTTTGCAGTTTCTGCGGCAAAGTCGGCATCCATGATGCGTGACTTGGCAGCTGTTTGACTTTCAATGGACACTTGCAGGTTGCTCACCACTGCATCAAAACGGTTTTGTACCGCACCCAGTTTGGCACGACCAGAGTTGACTTCTGTCAGCGCCGCATCAATTTGGGTGATGGCCAGCTTGGAGTTGGCTGCCGTATCAATCAAAATGGTGTTGGCTGCTGCTTTGGCTGTTTCTGAAGTGGCTGCGGTGTAGTCAGTTAAAGTCACCGTGACACTGTCGTTGGCAGTGGTGCCGGCACCTACCTGGAAGGTGAACCCGGTGGCCGCTGCGGCACCCAGTGTGTTGGCTCCGTTAAAGTTGGTGTTGCTGGTAACGCGGGTAATTTCCGCTTGCAACTGCGTAAATTCTTGGCTCAGGCTGGCATTGTCTGTGGTGGCGTTGGCACCTTGTACGGCCAGTTCACGCATCCGTTGCAAGGCGTCGGTCACTTTGCT
>CAYYBN010000031.1:0-13123 GCA_964470225.1 uncultured Methylotenera sp.
CAATGGGGCCTGTTGCATCCGTGGCCGCTGCTGCTATTGCCACTGGCCATCCTGCCGTGGGTGTTGCGCGGGCAAATGCATTTTGCACATCCCGCGCTGCAAGGCATGCCGGATGACCCGTTGTCGCAATGGCTGGATCGCATGTGGAAACTGACCATGAGTGTGGCCATTGTCGCGCTGGCAGTCGCGTTGTCTGGCCCCTATCTGTTGGCCGGCACCGTTGAAAAAATCGGGCGTGGTGCGCATGTGATGATCGTGCTGGACCGCAGTGCCAGCATGAATGAGCCCTTTGTGCAAAAACACGCAGAACCTGTCAGTGCAGCCAATCCGTCTGCGCGCAAGGGGGATGCGCGCAAGGGGGATGCGCGCAAGGGGGATGCGCGTCAACCCAAGATGGCAGTGGCGCGGCAGGTATTGCAAACACTGGTCAGTCAAGGGTATGACGATTTGCTGGGCATGGTGACCTTTAGTACCTCACCTATTCTGGCAGCGCCACTGGGCAATGACCGGGCGTATGTGCAGGCGGCGCTAGCGGCTACCGAAGCAGGTGGCATGGGGTTTACCGCGGTGGCGCGCGGGCTGGGCATGGCACTGGATTATTTCGCTGACCAGCCGGTGACCGGTGCACGTGCGGTGGTGCTGGTATCGGATGGCGGCGCGCATCTGGATGGCAAAACACAGGACATGTTGCGCGCCATATTCATGCGGCAGAAAGCTTCTTTATACTGGATTTATCTGCGCTCGGAAAACGGGGTCAGCCTGAAAACCGCGCTGGCCGAAGGCGAAAATATTGATGCCTACCCCGAATTTGCCTTGCATGCATATTTTCAAAGCCTGCATGTGCCATATCGCGTATACGAGGCGGAAAACCCCCAAGCGGTATTGCATGCGGTACAGGATATTGCCCGCCTCAAAAACAAGCCTACCCGTTATCTGGAGCCGGTGGCGCGCCAGGATCTCAGCCCATATGCCTATGTGGCGGCCTGGCTGGCAGCGGCTTTGCTATATGTGATGTTCAGACTGGAGTTAAAACGGTGGCAGACATAAGACAACATATTACACGCCATTTAGCGCGGGGCTTGCCCTGGGCGCTACTGTTGATGGTGCTCGCGCTATGTATGCTGGTCAGGCAAAGTATCGCGCTGTATCAGGGCGAGGTGTATCGCCAAGCGCTGACGGTACAGCAGCCTGTGCGCACGCAATGGCTGGGCGCCGACCAGACGCCTGCTGCCTTGTTTGCCAATGCCGTCTACTACGACAACCAGCTCAAATACGAACAGGCCTTGTCGCACTACGCTTTGCTGGCGGGCAACGTGGCCGAGGATGATCCGTTACGCAAGCAAGCCTGGTTTAATTCCGGCAATGTCTATTTGCGCACCGCCATTCGCATGCTGGAACAGCGTGGACTGCCTGCTTGGGATGAAGCCGGACCACTGGTGGCACTGGCCAAGGAAAGCTATCAGAAAGCCCTGCGCATACAGCCCGACTGGTCGGAGGCCAAATACAACTATCAGCTGGCCTTGCGGCTGGCACCAACCACGCATGGCATGTCCGGCCCGCAGCAATATGAAGACGAGCAGATTAAAAATGAAGAACAAGCCAGTGGCTGGCCAGCCATGCCGGGCAATCCGCGAGGTATGCCGTAATGCAGCCACACTGGATCACACGCGGACGTCGCTGGTGGCAGTCACGCGCTGCCAGTTTGCTGTCCGCACATTTTGTCCGTGAGGTCTGGCGACAGTCTAGCCTGCTGGTCATGCTGGTGGATATTACACAGAGCATGAACGTGCCTGACTATCAGTTGGATGGCAAGGGTGTCAGTCGCCTGAGCATGGCCAAACAGAGTATACGCAAAGCGCTGGCGGCCTTGCCCTGTGGCTCTTATGTGGCACTGGGTCTGTTTACCGAGCGCAACACGGTCAGCGTGGTGCAGCCGGTCGAGGTCTGCAGCCATTTTGCTGCACTGGACCAGACCGTGGCCAGCATGGATTGGCGTATGGCCTGGGCGGCAGATTCATTTATCGCCCATGGGGTCTATCACGCGTTGGCGCAAATGCCACAGTTCAAGCGTCCACTGCGTCTGATGTTTTTCAGTGATGGTCAGCAAGCACCCCCGGCCAATCCCAAATACCTGCCGACATTTGCCGGCAAAGCTGGCGCCGTGCAAGGCTATCTGGTGGGCATGGGGCAAGCTACACCAGCCAGAATCCCCAAGCTCGATGAGCAAAATGCAGTGGCGGGCTACTGGACACAGGAAGAAGTGCAACGTTTTGGCAATTTTGGCATGGCCGAGACCTTGTCGGTGCTGGCGATGGAGCAAGGCCAGCATGACCGCAATGCCGGGCACGGTCCAGGCAACGATGTATTGAGCCATGCCCACCTGTCGGCCCTGGATGCCAGCAATCTGAAACGCATTGCCCGAGAAACCGGGCTGACTTACCAGCATTTACAACAACCGTCGCAAAGCAGTGACTGGGCCACAGCGTTGGGCATGACAGACTGGCGTCTGGCCGATACCGATCTGCGCCCTTGGCTCGCGTTGCTGGCCGTTGTGTGCTGGCTCATCTATCTGCTGCTTACCTTTGCCGATTGCCCGTGGCTACACAGGCTATCAGCGATAAGGGTACAACTTGGTCATTTCATCATGACACGTTACCCGTTTAAAAAATCAGGCATTCAACACAAGGAGTTTTTATGAAGTTGCTTTACGCATGGCCGTGGCTAGCGGCGGCCAGTTTGTTCAGTGCTGGCGCATGGGCGCACGGACCGACCCCGCAAAAAACCGACGTTTCTATACAGATATCGGCATCGGCAGAGACCGTCTGGCAAAAAGTGAACGGCCCTTGTGCCCTTGCGCAATGGCATCCGCGAGTCACCGCATGCGAAGCGCTTAACGACAAGCAGCAAACACTGACGCTAAAAAACGGCAAGCGCTTGCTGCAAGAAATCGATGAGGTGTCTGCTGCCGAGATGACCGTGGTCTACAGACTGAGCGGTGACATAGACCTCGAAGCGCTGCCAGTCAGTTCGCTCAATGGCAAAATCAAGGTGAGCGCCAATGGTAGCCAAGCCAAGGTGACTTGGACAGCACGCTACTACCGCGCCTTTACCGGTAATGAGCCGCCTGCCGGGCAAGATGACGAGTCGGCCAAGGCCGCGGTGGATGATTTTGTCAAAGCGGGCTTACAAGGATTGCAATGACCATCAAGCGTGTGCATATGGCTTGCCGCTTTAAGCGGATTTTTTGGTGCAGCATTTGCCTGGCGATTTGTGGACTGGCAACAGCCCATCTACCCGCAGCAGAGAATGCGCATTTTGGCGTCTTGCTGGTAGAGACGGATGCTGAAGACTGCCTCGCCCATGGCGGCAAACTGGTCAGCCTGCAACGGACGACAAACACCAATCACAGTATAGAAGTCTGGATAGACCGCTGGTTTATGCAGGTGCAAACCGCAGACCATACCCGCCATGTGCTCAACAGTAAAACACCAGAAGTGGCGCTGGGCTGTACGCATAGTCTGGCCGGGCCACAACACTGGACGATTTTCAGCACACGCGTGTTGCAACCGGCACATGTTAGCACCGATTAATTCAATCTAAAAAAACGCAGGCGTCTTTCATACAAACATCAATCTCTACCCCCATCGTTGTTGACCGTCAATGTGCATTTAACCAGCTGGTTGAACAGCACGCGTTTGTCATTGATTATTTTAGCGCCGAATGGTGCGAACTCCGCAAAGCCTGTGCACTTGTGTTGGCTGCGGTGGCTGCAGACAATCCCAGCTTGGTATTCGCCAGTGCCGATGTGGATGTAACGACCGATCTGGCGCGCACCTTTCAGGTGAAGCAAGTGCCAGCCTTGATGGTGACTCGAGAGCGGGTGGTCATCGAGATGGTGACTGGTGCTATGCAAGCGCATGGGCGCTATCATCATTTGCAGATGTGGCAGTCGCAGGACATGACCGCTATCAATGCACACTTTGAAGCGGCAATCACCTAGCTAGAGTGAGGACTATCGCTGTTGTTTGCAATTCTGGTTGGGTTTGTCATTGCAACAAACGCATCGCAAGCCTTGTGGATGGATGGCTTCTTGTCCATGCCAGATGTGCTGAAAACTGCGTGCAGGGGCGACGGGGGACTGACATCAAATCATAAGTCGTTAGGGTCAGCATAAAATTAAATCTATATTCACTGCAAATTCCCGTTGTACGTGCAGCATTGCCATCCCAAATCCGCCGTGAAAAATTCCCGTCTTGTCGCGGGAACTCGTCTCAATCGTTGCCTGCTTGAAAAATCTATAGTTTGCCTACCCGGATTCCATATCGGGATTATTCACACACACCAAGATTAGGAGGGTTGCAATGAAGCAACAATGGACCATCAAAGCCGTATTGGCGGCTGTCGGCGCCATCACTCTGTTAGGCATGGGGAGCACTACCTGGGCCAACGAAGAGATTATCAAGCGCAGTCAAAACCACAACCTTTGGGCAGCACCAGGCCAAAATCTGGCCCTGCAACGTCACAGTCAACTTAAAGACATCAATACTGGTAATGTCAAAAAACTGCAAATGATCTGGTCGCAATCCTCTGGCACCTTGCGGGGCCACGAAGGACAGCCAGTCGTGGTTGAACACAATGGCAAACCAATGATGTATATGGTCTCCGGCTGGCCTAACATTGTGCAGGCACTGGATTTGTCCGACCCTGATCATCCAAAGCAGGTTTGGAACTACACCAAAAAATCCGACCGAGATGAGTCCGCGGTACCACGCGCTTGCTGTGACACCATTAACCGTGGTTTGAACTACGCCGATGGCAAAGTGGTGTTCCATACACTGGATGGTTTCCTGATTGCACTGGATGCCACCACTGGTAAAGAAATCTGGGTGACCAAACACGCTTATCCAGACAAGGGTGAAACCCATTCAGGCCCTGCCATGGTGGCCGAAAACATGGTACTGGCCGGTTTTGGTGGGGATGAATTCGCGGCCCGCGGGCGCGTGGTGGCCTATGATCTGAAAACCGGTAAAGAGATATGGAAATGTCACAGCACCGGTTCTGACGAAGACATGTGCTTTACCAAAGACACCAACAAAGCCAACCCGCACTATGGTCTGGCTGGTCAGCGCACCGGCTTTACCTATCCGGGTGACGAGTGGAAAATCGGTGGCGGCTCTCCATGGGCATGGTTTAGCTACGACCCGAAATTGCGTATTGCCTACATGGGTACAGGTAACCCAGGCCACTGGTCTCCTGCCTACCGTTGCGGTTTTACCGGCAAAGACCTGACCCACGAAAAATGCAACACGCCAGATCCTAAAACCAACGTCGGTGCCTATGATAACAAATGGTCCATGACCATCATGGCCCGCAAAATCGACACTGGTGAAATGGTGTGGGCCTATCAAAAAACTCCGTATGACCAGTGGGACTATGATGGCGTGAACGAAAACATCCTGGTCGATAACCTGGAAGTGGACGGTAAAAAGCACAATGCGCTGGTTAACTTTGACCGCAACGGGTTTGCCTACGTGCTGGACCGTGTGGATGGTACCTTGCTGCGTGCCAACAAGTTCGTGACTGTGAACTGGGCTGAAAAAGTAGATCTGAAATCCGGTCGTCCGGTCAAAGTCAAGGAGCATTCACCGTTTGCACGTGACGTCAACACCCAGGCTTGTCCATCCGCCATGGGCGGTAAAGACCAGCAACCTGCTGCTGTGGATCCAAAAGAGCCTAACGTGTTCTATGTGCCTACCAACAACTGGTGTATGGAAGATGAGCCACAGGAACGTACCCACACCCAACAAGGTACGGTATATGTGTTTGCCAACGTCTATATGTACCCTGAAAAACCAGGCGTGACTGGCAAATTCAAGAAATTTGACGTGGTCTCTGGCAAAACCATCTGGGAAATTCCTGACCCTTATCCAAACTGGGGCGGCGCACTGGTGACTGACGGTGGTCTGGCCTTCTACGGCTCACTGGGTGGTGACTTCCGTGCAGTAGACCGTAGCTCCGGCAAAGTGCTGTGGCAACGCAAACTGGCCTCCGGCATCATTGGCAACCCAATCACCTACAAAATCAAGGGCAAACTATATGTCTCCGTTTGGACCGGGATTGGTGGCTGGATTGGTCTGCCTGTGACCGCGGGTCTGGATATGGATGACAAGTATGGTGCGATTGGTGCCACAGCCATGGCCAAGGCTTCTGGTCTGGACAAGATTCCGCAAGGCGGCACCTTGTTCACCTTCCGTGTTGACTAATGTCTGATATGAATCAGCGTTAAACCATATGACCGCGCACGCTAAGTGCGCGGTTTTTTGCACGTTTGCCGTGCGGTGAACACTCGCAAGCGCGGGTATTCACCAGACGGATAACGTCTGTATTGCATACAGCAGGATTTGGAGAAGAACGATGACCCTACTACCCAACGCCCTCAAGCCAGGCCTTGGTTTGATAATTACCACATTGTGTCTAGGCAGTGCCCTTGCCGATGAAACAGGGTTACCCAAACGCGCAGAGCCACTGCGTGTATGTGCTGACCCAGGCAATATGCCGATGTCGAATGACAAAGGCGAAGGCTATTCCAACAAAATTGCCAGCATCATTGCCGAAGGCATGGGCACCACCGTGAGTTATTTTTACCGGCCGTATCTGAATCGCGGCCTCACGCGTCAGACGTTTGACAACAACGAGTGCGATATTTTGATGGATATGACCCCGGATGACGAGCGCATGCTCACCACCATGCCTTTGTTCAAAAGCACTTTTGTTTTGGCCTATCGCAGTGACAAACAGATGCAAATCACTTCGCTCGATGACCCCAAACTGCTCAACGATTATCAGGTCGGCGTGTTTCAGCATTCCGCCATCCGTACCGTGTTGCAGGAGCATGGGCTGAAGCGTGAAAACACCCATGTGCGTACCATCGCCCATGATGCCGATTTACGCCCCGAGCGTCAGCCGCATATGGATGTACAGAATATGCTGGATGGCAAACTGGATGTAGCCGCCTTGTGGGGGCCGATGGCAGGTTGGTACAAAACCATGAAACATGCGCCGATTGAAATCGTACCGGTCAACCGTATGGATGACCGTACACCGATGGAGTTTCCGTTGGCCATCGGCATGCGTAGAGGTGCCAAAGACCTTAAGGTGAAAATCGAAGCCGTCATGCTCAAGGAAAAAGACCGTATCAAGCAGGTGTATATCGATTACGGTGTACCCTTGGTGGAGTGTGCCGAGTGCGTGGTGTCTGGCGAGATTCCCTCACATGGTCCCTATCAGCCAGTGATCCGCCATGCCGAATTGCCAACGCAATCCGACCTCGCCAGCTTGCCCGCGCGCATTGATGAGGCGCTCAAGCAAGGGTCTACGCTAGAAAACGAACTGTTTAATGCGGTGATTGCTCGCGATAGTCCACGTATTGAGTACGTGTTGAAACGCGGGGCCAAGATTGACGCACGCGATCAGGATGGGCAAACACCGTTGATGATGGCAGTCAAAAGTGGTGACTTAAGCATTATCAATGGCTTGCTGGTGTACAAGGCCAATCCCGATCTGCAAGACCATGATGGCTGGACTGCTGCTATGTATGGCGTGCGCAGCAATGAGCCAAAAATCTTCCGGCTGCTGGCTAAATACAAGGCTGATTTCAACAAGGTCAACAAGGATGGCCTGAGCGCACTGGCACTGGCGATTGTGGATAACAAGGCCAATGCCGCCGTGGCCATGCTGGACAACAACGCTAACCCTGACCTCGCCATGGGTGAGGCTAAATACACAGCACTGATGCTGGCGGTGAAAAAAAGCAATTTGCAATTGGCGCAGACCTTGTTGCAATACAAGGCCAACCCCAATACCCGGAACGCCGCTGGCTTGACCCCGCTGATGATCGCCGCTTTTGATAATCAGGAAAGTCTGGTGAGCTTGCTACTCAAGTCTGGAGCCAATCCGGCACTCAAAGACGTAGATGGCAAAACCGCGCTGGGACTGGCGCGTGAAAATCAGGCCAGTAAAACCGAGGCCTTGCTCAGTCAGCCGCAGCCAGGCTCACATTCGTAAAGGAAGGATTCCCTAACCTTGCGGGAAGATGTCCTTCACCAAAACACCTGCCGGGCGCGTTAAATAAGCGCTTGGCAGGACACGACATGGCTTTGTCCAATCATTGACGCATAAGGAATACACATTGAACGTTTTATCCTCCCGAATGGCCCACATGCTGTGGGTGTTGCTGGCTGCTTTATTGGTTTTGAATGTCAGCCAGGCTGACGACACTGCACCTGCGGCAGAGCCGCCGATTGCTCCATCTGAACCGACGCCGATTCCCGGCGTAGACCAAGCCAAACTGATTATGATGCAGCGTCCGCCACTGGATGCCGTGCGCGACACGCCGGTTGGTCAACTGAAAAACCCATTTACCACCGAAAACAAGGAACTGGTAGAGCTGGGTCGCAAACGCTTTTTATCCGCCAGTTGTAATGGCTGTCACGGCGGCACCGGCGGCGGAGGCATGTGCCCACCGTTATCCAACGAAGTGTGGGTGTATGGCAGTGACGATGACACGCTATTCCGTTTGATTGCCCTGGGTTCGGTTGAACTGAGCGCAAAAACTGGCCTGACCCGTAAAGGCCGCGAAAATGTGGTAGGGCCAATGCCACCGCATGGCAACATCGTTAAAACCGAAGCCGATATGTGGAAAATCATCAACTTTATCCGCTCGGTTTATCGTGGAGACCCGGCCAAGAAAAGCTGGTAATCCGTCAGGCAATGCTGCCATGTTGTTTGGCAGCAGCGCGCTGTTAGCCTGAATATTGACTCCCTCAAAAACGCTGCCGTATGCGAAGCTATCCACCTTATACCTTGCTTGTTGCCGTATTAGCCGTCATGCAGTGCGCTTTGCCACTCAAGGCAGCCACGCTGGCTTACATTACCAATCAGGGCGACCACTCGGTCAGTGTGGTTAATCTGGCCACGGCCAGTGTGCTACACACCATTCCCGTCGGCAAAGCACCAGTCGGTGTTGCGGTGGATGACATCAATCAGCGTGTCTATGTCAGCAATGTGGAGGGTCGTTCGCTGAGTGTGATTGATATGCGCAGTCAGCAGGTGCAACACACCTGGGTATTGCCGGTGGTGCCGGTCGGGGTGGCGGTGAGTCGCAGTGGCGACCGCGTCTATGTCGCGGACTGGTTTCATGACCAAGTACTGGTGCTGAATGCGCGCGATGGCCAATTGCTGGCGACCGTAGCCACCGGCATAGCGCCGGGTGGGCTGATATTGAGTCGTGACAATACCACCTTGTACGTGGCCAACCGCGATAGCAACGATATCAGTGTGATAGATACCCGCAGTTTGCAAGCCTTGCACCGCGTAGCAGTTGGGCAGCACCCCTTTGGCCTGGGGCTGAGCCCAGATGGGCGGCAGTTGTACGTGGTGAATGTGTTTTCCAATAACCTGTCGGTGCTGGATACACGCACCGACCAGATCGTTGCCACCATCGCTGTCGGTGACCATCCGTATTGTGTCACCAGCGACAGCAGCGGCCAGACCCTGTATGTCACCAATACCGGTGAAGACAGCCTGTCAGTAATCGACCTCAAGCGCAAGCAGCAAACCGCCAAGATTCGTGTCCCCGGTACGCCGGAAGGGGTGGCATTTGATAGTGAACGTCAACAGGTCTGGGTCGTGAGCTGGATGGATAACCAGCTGGTTAGCGTCGATGCCCGTAGTTTGCGTGTACAGCCTGCCATCGCGGTGGGTGCCCAACCACGGGCTTTTGGCAGTTTTATCGGACACCAGCACCCATGATTGACGACCGCAAACGCAGACGACAGCATTTAGGGCTGTTGTGTTTCTTATGGATGCCGTTGGCCAACGCTTGCGGGCCAACGCCGCAAAAAGTGGTCGAGCAAATACATATCGCCTTGCCTGCCGGGCAGGTGTTGGCGGCCATGCAGTCTGCGACACAACGTGCCGCCTTGCTACCAGCGGCTATCCAGGTCACTCACCTGCGCGCTGACTTGCGGCAGACCCGTTTTGGCAATGGCTGGACGCTGATTGAGCAAGTACGCCTGCCAGAGAACCGGCTATTACAAGCTGAAACAGAGCAACCGACCATGCATCCACAGTCTGTCAGCGAGCAAAGTCAACTGATAGAAGACACCCAAATGCAATCCGGCAGTTTTCCGGTCAGCCAGTACCGTGGTGTACTGAAACTGCAAGCTTTGTCTGCGCACGAAAGCGTATTGATTTGGTCAGCACGCTTTAATAATCAGGCCAACTTGCTGGACGCGCCGTCGGGTCAGGACAATGCCGCGGCTGTGAGCGCTGTCAGCCAGTATTACCGTGAAATGCTCGGCGCTATTAAACATGGCCTGGAGCAGGCTCAGACCATCAGGCCAGATACCACGCCGCCAGAGAGTCACACAGAGGCCATGCCAATGCCGCTTTTTCAACCTAGCTTTATTCAAACCAGTTCTGGAGTACGACCATGAAGTTAAACACACTCTTGCAATGCCTATATACCACCACTGCCTTGACCCTGTTGCCTGCCATCGGTCAGGCCGCCAATGCGCCTTCCCAGCAAAAAGTCATCCGTGAGGTAGTGATCCATGCCAGTCCGGCCAAAACCTGGGCAGTGGTCAAAAACTTTGGCGCCATCGACAAATGGCATCCGGCCGTGGCGGATTGCAAAACGGAAACCAAAGCAGATGAAGCTGGCGTGGAGTTGCTGCACCGCACCTTGACACTCAAAGGCGGCGGTACGCTGTTGGAAAAACAAACCATGCTCAGCGATGAGGAAATGAAGCTGGAATACCGCATTGTGGAAGGCGTATTACCAGTCAGCGGTTACCGGTCAGTGATGCAAGTCAAAGCAGGGCCCGGTGCAAATGAATCGACCGTGACCTGGACTGGCCGCTTTTACAATAAGGCCAACGATGTGCATCCAAAACCGGGGGAAGACAACGAAACCGCAGTCAAGGCGGTAGAAGGCGTGTATGACAACGGCCTGCCTACGCTAAGGGCCTATATCGAGTCTTTACCTAATTGAGGCGCCTATGATGCTGAGAACTTTGAAAATACTCGGACTGGCCCTGCTGGCGTGCGGCTGTCTATCCGCCCATGCCCATGGCCCCAGTGGCCAAAAGGTGGTCAAGGAGATCACCATCAAGGCCAGCCCGGAGAAGGTTTGGCAAGCCATCAAATCGTTTGAAGCGATTCAGCAATGGCATCCTGACATTGCCAGCCTCAAGCTGGAACAGCGGCTGGACAAAGAGAGTGGTAGTACTTTGCCACACCGGTTGATTACCCTTAAAAGCGGCGTCACCTTACTGGAAAAGCTGCGCGAAGCCAATGATGAAGAAATGAAACTGGATTACAAACTGGTGGATGGAGCAGACAGCACCATCGCTGTGAGTAATTATCGTGCCGTGATGCAGGTCAATCCCGGCCCCGGCTTAGGTGAATCAATACTGACCTGGACCGCACGTTTTTATAACCAAGCCAATACCATGGAGGCGCCGCCCGGACAGGATAATCCAGCAGCAAATGCCGCCATCAATGCTTATTACAACGCAGGTGCTGCCGGGTTGAAGGCTTGGCTAGAGCGTGCAACACCGTAAACAGTTCGGGAGTTTTTCCCGGTCAATTTCGGGAAGGCCACAGCTATGGATAACGCTGACTAGTCATTAATATGTACCTATCAGTTTAATTTCTTTAGGAGGAAATACCAATTCAATCCGACGCTGGATGCCTGACCGCTGATATGGTTTCCACTCAGGTGGGTGCGGAATAGCGAGGCTGGTTAGTCTAAAGTGTTGGCTAATGAATTTTTATTTCCGAAATTAAGTTGATTTGCATTAGGTAGTATATCTCCATCGTTATGGCCAGTTGTCACTGCAACTGGCCATTTTTTTAAGGAAGTCAGCATGCAGTTTGAAGTTTTCAGGGCCTTACTTTTCCGTGTGATTGTAGGCGCAGGTGTGCTCGGGTGGGTGATCAATGCAGGTGCTGCCCCTTACGCTTATGTGCCAAATGAGAAAGATGGCAATGTCAGTGTCATTGATACCGACACCGATACCGTGATTAAAACGCTGCCCAGCAAGGGCGCCTACGGTAAAAAAGTACAATCTGCCGCAGTACATGCGGGCTTGCACAAGTTGTATGTGGTGGTGCGTGACAAAAACGCCGTGGCTGTGGTGAATCTGGAAAAAGGTACCCATGAAGCCATGTTCAAGGTCGGCGATGAACCGGAGGGGATCGACATTTCGCCTGACGGTAAGCTGCTGGCTGCCTGTTTGGAAGAAGAAAACGCAGTGTCGCTGGTCAACCTCAACACCGGCAAGTTGCAAAAAACCATCCCCACCCAGGGCAAAAACCCCGAGCATTGCGTGTTTTCACCCAACCAACAATGGCTGCTGGCCAGCAACGAAGAAAGCAACAATGTAGATGTCATCGACCTGAAAAAACAAAAATCGGTACACCTGATTGCCAGCACTAAACATCCGCGCGGCATCGGTTTTAGCCCGGATGGCCAACGCGTGTACATCGCCAACGAAGCCGCTAACCTGCTGGAAGTCGTCTCCACCAGCGACTGGCAAGTGGTAGACAGAATCAGCGTCGGCTTGCGCTCCAATGGCGTTAAAGTGAGCGCCGATGGCAGGATCGTCTACGTCAGCAATGGCGGTGATCACAATATCAGTGTCATCGACACTGCCATAAACAAAGTGATTGCCACTATCCCGGTGGGTCAACGCCCATGGAATATGGCACTCACGCCCGATGGCAAAAAACTCTACGTCGCCAATGGCCGCAGTAACAGTGTCAGTGTGATTGATACACAAACCAGACAAGTGATCAAAGAAATCGCTGTCGGCAACCTGCCCTGGGGCGTGGTCATCCATTAACTTGTGTCATCCGGGTGCGTCTTGTTTTCCCCGATTGGGCCGTCAGTCTTCACGACTGAACGGCCCTTTTTTATGATTGGATGAATGTGCAAAGTGGCATGCGATTTCTATCACCATTGCTGACAGTCAGGTGCCGTTACGCCGGGCAGGCGCGAGTCTTGAGTGGGCGCAGGCGCTCTGGATGTGGTCAGTCGGTCCGATTGCGCTTCAGTTGT
>CAYYBN010000032.1:0-13080 GCA_964470225.1 uncultured Methylotenera sp.
GGGGCTACCGCAACTTCGAAGCCGCCGACGCCAGCACCAACATTTCGCCCATCGGCATCCTGATCGGCGGCGAGGAACTGCACAACAACCACCACACTTACCCGACCTCGGCGCACTTCTCGGTCAAGCCCTATGAGTTCGACATTGGCTGGTTCTACATCGGCCTGATGCGCAAGATCGGCTGGGCCACGGTTAAGAAGGTGCCGCCCAAGCTGCAACTGGGGGCCATCCAGCCGGTGGCCAACGAGCAGACCCTGGAAGCGTTGATCACCAACCGCTACGAGGTCATGGCCGGCTACGCCCGCGAGCTGCGCCGCGCCTGCAAGCAGGAGCTGGACACGCTCAAGGCACGCCGCGCCGACTCCAGCGTGCTGCAGGCCGCCAAGCGCTGGCTGCACCGCGACGACGACAAAGTGCCTGCCGCCGCCCGCCAGAACCTGGCCCAGGCGCGTGCCGCCCACCCGGCGCTGGACAAGATGCTGACCATGCGCGAAGAGCTGCGCCAGCTCTGGCTCAATACCTCGCACTCGCGCGAGCAGTTGGCGGCTGATCTGCAGGCCTGGTGCAAGCGTGCTGAGGACAGCGGCATCGCTGCGCTGCGCGAGTTCTCCATGAAGCTGCGCGCCGCGCGTGCCTGACGCTTCGCTCTCACGCGTGCACCGCTGGCGCTGAAGCCACGGTGTACGCCTTACAGTTGGTGATCTACTTCTGACCCTGGGCGTACATCTTGGCTCGTGCTTTTCAGTTCAAAAGTCGACAACTTTCAGGGGAACAAGTTGTTGATATCAAACCGAAGACCAAATCGGATTTTGCTGAGGAGTTAAATTTCTCCGCAAGCGATCCGCTGGCCCCAGAGCCCATAGACCTGTCAAACGCGCTGCGAAAGACCAAGCCATTTTTGGTCCGGGCTGCATGGCAAACAGTGATTGCCTCAGTGTTATCGCTGTCGTCTATCCTGTACATGCTTCAGGTCTATGACCGGGCTGTTGGCAGCCGCAACATCACCACCTTGCTCATGTTGACCGTGATTTTGTTGGTCGTGTACGTGGTCTATGAAGCCCAAAAATGGGGCGCTGCTTCGGTTTTGCATGAAGCTGGTCAGTTGTTTGATGAGTTGCTGCACAAAAGGGTGTTCTTCACCAGTTACGAGGCCAACTTAAAGCATCTGCCTGGAGGAACTCCGCAACTCATGCTGGATTTGCGAACACTTCGTGAGTTCTTCAATTCTGGGTTTTTGGTGTCCATTTTTCAGCTGCCAATGATCATGATCTTCACTTGGCTGCTGTACTGGTCTCACCCTGTGCTGGCTGCGTTAGCCCTCTGCTTGGTATTGATCCAAAGCGCATTGGCCTATCTCACCGAACGCAGTGTCAAGCCGAACTTGATTGCAGCTCGCAATGCTTCTGCAGAAGCTCAGCGTTACGCAGAAAATTCCCTCAAGAATTCCTCTGTTGTCGAGGCTTTGGGAATCTTGCCCAACATTCACAAGCGTTGGTACGCGCATCAGAAGCAGTTTCTGGTCAGCCAAGCCAATGCCTCATTGGATGCAGCGCGTCATCAAGCAACGACTGGGTTTGTGGTCACAGCAGGGCGGGTGCTCATCATGGGCGCCGCAGCATGGTTGCACATGCATGACAACCTCGCCGGTGGGGGCGGGATGATCCTTGGGTCGTCGATCGTATTCACTTTGGTTGTGGGCCCATTGGTGGGCTTGGTCAGCGATTGGCGTTCAAGTGTGGTGGCCCGTGAAGCTTGGCGACGGTTGAGGGTCATGATGGATGCCCTGCCGCCCAAGCCTGAGTCCATGGCGCTTCCTGCCCCAATGGGGGAGTTGACAGCTGAAAACCTTGTGGCGCTGGTCCCAAACACCCAGACGCCAATTTTGAGAGGTATCAATTTTCAGCTGCGCCCGGGAGAGGTGCTGGCTGTGGTTGGCCCCTCTGCTGCCGGCAAAAGCACACTGGCCAAAGTGTTGATGGGTGTTTGGCCATCTTTGGGTGGCAAGGCACGACTGGATGGCGTCGATCTTTACGCATGGAACAAATCCGAAGTGGGGCCATCTCTCGGTTATTTGCCTCAAGACACCGAACTTTTAGAAGGCACAGTTGCCGAAAACATCGCGAGGTTTGGGCCCATCGATCACGCCAAACTGAATGAGGTTTGCGACGTTCTGGGTCTGACTGAATTCATAGCCAATCTCCCTAAGGGTGCTGATACTGATGTGGGCCCAGAAGGCACCAAGCTATCCGGTGGTGAGCGGCAGCGCATCGGGCTGGCTCGAGCGTTTTATGGTTCACCAAAAATGGTGGTGTTGGACGAGCCAGATGCCCACCTGGACGAAGTCAATGAGAACCTGCTTCGAAAAGCCATTCAACACTTCAAGCAACAACGCACAACAATTGTGCTCATGAGCCACAAAAAGAGCATGATGGGTGTGGTTGACAAACTCTTGGTGCTCAGAGACGGCACTGTTTACGCCTATGGTGGGCGTGATCAGGTCATGAACAGTTTGCTGGCCGCCGCTGTTCCCCCCCCTGCGGTGGGCGTCGCCCCAGATGCTGCAGGACAGGGGGCCATGGCGTGAAAAGCAATCCTCGTTCTGTGCTCAGGTCTGCGCTCAAGGCGTTCAAAAAAGACGTGGGCTGGATGTTGGTGTTCAGTGCCATGGCCAACATTTTGGTCATTACACCCTCGGTGTACATGTTGCAGCTGCACGACCGCGTGGTGATCAGTCAGAATGAATTCACGCTGATATCCATCACATTGATCTGTTTGTTTCTGATCGGGGTCATGGCCTCATCCGAGCGTTCGAGGTCAATTGTGTTGGTGCATGTGGGCCGACGCATTGATGAAATTCTTGGAAGTTTGGTGTTCAGATCCAGCTTCAAAGCGTATTTGGATGGTTCTCGCCGGAGTCCGGCTCAGGCATTCAATGACTTGTTCCAAGTCAGGGTATTCATGACGGGGCAAGGAGCGTTTGCTTTTTTTGACTTGCCATGGTTACCCATTTACATGGGTTTGCTCTTCCTTCTGCACCCTTGGTTGGGTGCCCTGGGTTTGGTGTTCATGTCGATTCAAATTGCCATGACCCTTGTTGGCATCCTGTCAGGTCGACAGCCATCTTCTGCTGCAGTCGATGCCCAGAGCGATGCATTTTTGTACCTGCAGAGCAAGCTGCGCAACGCCATGGTTCTCGAATCCATGGGCATGGTGGCCAATTTGCAAATGCGCTGGCAAGAACTCCATCAAAAGGCATTGTTGGCTTCAGGTGCTGCCAGCAAGGTGACATTGCGCTTGTCTGCTGTGGCTGGGTTCATTCAGCGCAGCCAAACATCCCTGACCCTTGGTTTTGGTGGGTTTCTGGTCATCAAAGGCGAACTCTCTATGGGCTCCATGATCGCTGCCAATTTACTCATGGGGCAGGCGCTAGGACCTGTCAACAAAATTGTCCCAACCTGGCGCGGTTGGAGCGAATTCAAAACCAGCCTCAAACGTCTGGAGGCTTTGCTCATGGACTACGTCCATTTGACGCCACAGATGGACAGCAAATGGCATCTGCAGGGGCGTGTCACCCTGAAAAACGTGACCGCTGTGGCTGATGATCGGCCAAAGCCCATTTTGAATGGCGTGAGTCTGGACATTCCTGCTGGCAGTGTGGTGGCCGTCATTGGGGCATCGGGCTCCGGAAAATCCACGCTTGGCAAGTTGATCATGGGTGTGTGGCCTCGTTACAAAGGCGAGGTGCTGCTCGATGAGCGCCCGGTTCATACCTTGAACAGACACCAGTTGGGGCCGATGTTGGGCTACATGCCTCAAGAGCCTGAGCTGTTCGAGGGCAGCATTGCAGACAACATTGCCCGATTCGGCGTGGTGGACTCCAAAAAAACCATTGCTGCAGCCAAGCTGGTTGGACTTCATGATGTGATACTGCGTTTTCCTAGAGGCTACGACACCCGGATTGGAGATGGCGGCTCATACCTTTCAGGGGGTCAACGCCAACGGATTGCCTTGGCGCGAGCTGTGTACGGTGACCCTCAATTGATCGTGCTGGATGAGCCCAATGCCAATCTCGACGACGCCGGTGAGGTGGCGTTGGCTGAAGCCTTGCAGGGCTTGAAAGCCAGAAAATGCACTTTGCTCCTCATTACCCACAGTCCCAAGGCGGCTGCGATGGCGGATTACATTGTGTTTCTGGAGGATGGGCAAGTCAAAGCCAGCGGTTTGAGGTCAGCATTGATGGCCGCCATGGCCAAAAAAGCCGTTCCCCTGAACCCCACTCCTGAAAGCAGCAGTCCATGAGTGAGCCAAATTCTTCGAGCCGATCACTTCAAGTCGTCGATCACTACCCTGTGGTGATCGAGCAAGAGTTTCGTCCCGAATATCCACTGCCCAAGGCCTCGCGTGTGAGCTTTTACGTCTTGGTGTTTGGTTTTTTGTGTTTCTTGGTCTGGGCGTCGTGGGCACCACTGGACGAAGGTGTCACAGCACAGGGCACGGTCTCTGTCGACACCAAGCGAAAAACAGTCCAACACCTGAACGGTGGTTTGGTTCGCGAGGTGCTTGTGCGCGAAGGGCAGATGGTCAAAGAGGGTCAAGTCTTGGTCCGGTTGGAGCCTGATGCGGCCAAAGTGAACTTGGAAGCGACGCGCCAGCGCTATTACAACTTGCGTGCGATGGAAGGCCGCTTGATGGCTGAACAGTTAGGTTCTGCGCAAATCAAATGGCACCCTGATTTGCTGGCGGCATCAAAAAATGCATTGGTGGCTCAGCAAATGCAGTTGCAAGAGCAATTGATGAACTCGCGTCGGGCGTCGTTGCGAGCGGATTTGTCGGCTTTTGAGCAGAACATCCAGGGGCAACAGGCTGTGATACAGGCTGGCCGAGGCATGCTGGAAAACAAAAATACCCAGATCAAGCTGCTCAACGAAGAGCTGGAGCAAACCAAAGGCTTGGTGGTGGATGGCTATGCTCCGAAAAACCGTCAATTGGAATTGGAGCGGTCTGTGGAAGACGCAGTTTCATCCAAGACCGACCTCCAAGGCAGAACCAGCCAAGCCCAACAGTCCATTGCCGAAATGCGTCAGCGCATCATTGCCCGACAGCAAGAGTACAGAAAAGAAGTGGAGACACAGCGGGCTGATGTGTCCAGGGAGGTTGAGGCCGAGGCAGAAAAATTTGATGCGTCACAAAAGGACCTGAATCGCACAGACATTCGCTCACCTGTGTCAGGGCAGGTGGTGGATTTGGCGGTGCAGACGCTGGGGGGGGTAGTGGCGCCCGGGCAAAAGCTCATGGACATCGTGCCCCAAGATGAGCTGTTGATTGTGGAAGCCAAATTGCCTCCCCAAATGATTGACAGGGTCAAGAAAGATTTGCCTGTTGACATTCGGTTTTCAGCGTTTTCTCACACGCCAACATTGGTGATTGAGGGGCGGGTGGTTTCGTTGTCTACAGATGCAATCAGAGATTCGCAATCCGGGGCAGATCCCTATTATTTGGCCAGAGTCCAGGTAACCCCTGAAGGGCTAAAAAAATTGGGCAGCAGAAACATGCAAGCGGGTATGAAAGCCGACGTGGTGATCAGAACGGGTGAGCGATCGTTGTTGACCTATGTCCTTGGCCCCTTGGTGAAGCGCATGGCCGCATCCATGAAAGAGGAGTGATAAATGAAGACAACCAATTCGCAATTGCCGGCAGGCACTGTTCGTCGCCAGTGGCTGTCTTTGGTGGGTGGGTTTGTGTTGTCTTCTTCTGCGTGGTCCATAGACCTGTTGCAGGCGTATCAATTCGCTCAAGAGCAGGACCCGCAAATCCGCATGGCCCTTGCCACAAGCCGCGCCACTGAAGAGCGATTGCCACAAGCACAAGCGCAGCTACTCCCCAATGTGTCTGCCACGGCAACTCAAGCGCAAAACTCACTTAACACCAGCGGCAGTAACCAACAAAACGTGAGTCGGAGTTACACCAGCAGCAATCAGACGTTTTCAGTTCGGCAGGCTCTGTTTCGCCAAAACCTCTTTGTGCAGCGAGAGGTGGCCCAATACCAAGTGGAAGAAGGTCGCGCACAGCTTCGAGTGGCGTCCCAAAATTTGGCAGTCAGGGTGTCAGAAGCCTACTTGAACGCATTGCTTGCGTATGAACAGTTGACATTGATTCGCGCCCAAAAATTGGCTTTGGCGCAGGTGTTGGAAGGTGCCAAGCGATCTTTGGCGGCGGGTGCGGGTGTGCGCACCGACGTGGATGATGCTCAAGCCAAGCTGGATTTGGCTGTTTCACAAGAGCTTTCATTCAAGCAAAGTCTGGATCTGTCACGCCGTCAGCTTTCTGTGCTGATCAATCAACCGGTTGACACCCTGGCACCAATCAATGTTCTGACCCTTCCCGTGAAGGGGTTGAACGTGCCCTCGCTTGACCACTTTCTGGATGCAGCCGAGCGCACCAGTCCAGAGTTACAAGTGCTCAATGCACAACTGGACATCAGCCGAAAGCAGGTGGAGTTGGCGCGGGCTGGTCACAAACCCACCTTTGACGGGTTTGCCAGCGTGTCACGGAGTGTGAGTGAAAACACGGCGTCACCCAGCACCACGTTCAATCAGCGACAGATTGGTGTGCAACTGACGGTGCCTTTGTACCAGGGGGGGTTTGTGGACTCGCAAATACGTGAGTACCTTGCCCAACAAGAGCGTGCAGAGAGTGCCATTGAAAATGGCCGCAGAGACCTTGGGATTCGCATCCACAGGGAATACCGTGGTGTCACAGAGGGGTTGGTGCGCATTCCTGCGTTGGAACAAACCGTCAAATCTGCTTCACAATTGATCACATCCACTGAGCGAGGATTCAAGGCAGGAGCCCGCACGCGTGTGGATGTGCTGAACGCAGAAATTCAGTTGGGCATTGCGCGGCGTGACCTGGCACAAGCTCGCAGTGATTTTGTGGGGTCGAACATCCGACTTCGCTCATTGGTGGGGGAGTCGATGCAAGACTATCTTGACCAAGCGAATCGCTGGTTCAACTTGCAAGAAAGTCTGGTTTTGGCTCGCTTGACGCAGCCAGAATGATGTCCTGAGCTGACCAAGGCTCAGGCAGGGCCCGAGCACCAGCAAGCGTGAGCCCGACGTTCGTCAGGCTTGCCTTACCTTCCGGTCACAGAGGACTGATTGAGCGCATGCTGGGTGTGTGTGGCAATCCAAGATTGGTGCCATCACAGCCCTTTACGGTCTTTGGGGCTGTGATTTCGTGCGGACTGGACACCTGCACCATGTTTGGAACGCCGGATCCAGCTCAGCTTGGCAGTTGCTGATTGTCTGTTGTGCATGACCAGCCCGATTGCCTTAAATGGACCCAGCCCCAGAGTTCGTGCCCGCTCTGGGTCTGTTGGTCATGCGGTTCCCCGAACTGCAGTTGTCTCGGTAAATGCCTGCACGCGATTGTCAGGCACGAACAATGCTGGAGTGTCACAGTTTCAACGGCTCAATGGGTGGGCCATGTTGATGCACCAATTGCCAATCAAACCAAACCACGTGGCGCATGTGCATTGCGATTCATGCATTTGGGGGATGTACAGCCGAGCGTAAATCTGACAAAAAGTCACATCCTAGTGTGTTGGTTGAATGCGGATATTTGATTCTTACTACATTCATCAACGAGACAGTTTTTCACAATCAAAAAATGACAATCGTAATTATTGGTGGAACGCCCAATGCACCACTAGAGGCGTATGAGCAACACCTTCAAGGTTTTGGCTTGGCAAAAGCACTGGAAAGCAAAGCCAGTGAAATCAAAACCGTGCACGAATGGATAGACCGATATTTTGAGTCAGGGGTTCCTGCTGAAATCCCCACGGCAAGTTCAGGCCCCTCCGTATGGTCAAAGTGGTTTGGTGGCACAACAGCAATTGCCGGCAAAGGCCTGCCCCATGCGGTCAGCACTCCCTGGTTGTTGGCGATCAGCAATTTGATACTGGCCAACTCGGCTCAACCTGTGTGGGGCTGGGCAAATCGGCGAAACAGTCATCTTGTGGATCTGTGGATGGACCTTGATCCCCGAACATTGTTTGTGGGCTTGGTGACGCCGCCGGACCATGCGCTGGCTCTTGCGCAGCAGGCGTCTGAGTCTTTGATTGATGTGGTTAATGTGCTCGCAGTCTGGAAAAAGACTGTGCAGCACATGCTTGACATGAAGCGCAAACACCCTGGGCGGGTGCATTTGATTGATACACGCCAAGCCACAGAAGCTCGCGGCATTGAGCTTGCCAAATGGCTGCGCCTGCCTGGTGCAGTGGATTTGAACCCGGCTCAAAGCACAGGTCTGCTGCCATCCCCAGACGGAGTTTTGTGCAGTGTCTTTGCCCATGTGGTTGCAGAAGATGAGCTCGTATCAGCGGTGTGGCGCAAGCTTCAAACGGAGCTTGGGCTGAACGAGGTGGTCAAAGCAACCCAGCTGACTGAAATTGCTCACACATTGCTGAAGCTGAAAAGTGAGCTGAAAAGCTCATTGAATGAACTCTCTGCGTCTAACCAGACACATGCTGAAGAAGTCAAAAAGAAGACGGCAGCGCTGTCTGAAAAAGAGAGCGCAGTAAAACTGGTGGCTTCACTGCAAGACAAGCTGGTGCAGTTAGAAAAAGAAGCCAAACATGCGAGCAAAACCTTGGCGGAGCAAACGCAAGCCAAAGTGACCGCATTGGCTGAACGTGATTCGCATGCACAACTGGCCTCAGACAGGCAAAACCAACTGGCCAGGCTCACCAAAGAGACCGAAATCTTAAAGGCGGAAAAAGCCAACGAGGTCAAAGCCAAACAGGCTTCAATAGCTGAGCGTGAAAAGCTGGCCAAGGCGCTTTCAGACAGCCACGCGCTTCAAGTCAAACTTCAACAAGAATTGGCTTCGCTCAAACAGGCCAAATCCGAAGAAAGCAAAAACGCACAGCATCTTGAACAAAAGTTGGCGGAGCTCAAAGCGCAGCATGACAAGCAGCAAAAACAACTAAGCGCAGAGCTACATTTGAAAGAAGAAGCGCTGGACGAAAATCAGCTTCTATTGGAGCAACTGCATCAAGTTCAAGAAGAATTAGAGAAGTTCTTCATTGACGGACTGGCGCTCAAGGCAGAAAAAGAAAAATTGTCACAGCGTGTGCAGCGACTCATGGCCAGGTTTCCTGGCACTGTGGAGTGGGATGCACTGCACGCTGAAGCGGACAAGAATTCATTGCGAATAAATCTCACCAATGTGACCACAGAGCAACGAACACTTGATCGATTGCAACTTGTGGTGGCGCGCTCAAAAAAGCAACCCACATTGGAGGTGGTCGACGTAGACGAACACGCTCCTGTGTTGCTGCATGGGCCATTGCAGCAAAGCCTGAACCTTGCCACACCCACTGAGGCCACGGCATCTGCTGAACTGGCGCATCTGGCGACTTCTGATGTGAAAATGCTCCAGTCCGTTTGCAGGTGTGTGTCCACTGCCATGCCAGACGATGTGTTGGGGCGAGACAGGTGGGCAACTGATTTGAAGACGTTGGCTGAGCAATTCAACTCACTCGCACCTGTGTGGCGCTATGACACGGTTCAGTTGAAAAACGAACAGATCAACCCAGACTATGAACATTTGTGGTTCAAATTTGAAAACGTGTCATATGGAAATCGCTCATGGCCAAGTTTTGAGTTCAGGCTGAGTGCAGCCAATGTGAGCAAAGGCCAGTTTTCCAAACATCCGAAACTCGAGTTTCCAATGCCTGCAGAAGGTATTCAAAAACAGTTTGAAAACTGGTTTGAAGAATCTGAAGATGACCATGGTTTGAAGTATGAATTGCGATTTGATCTTTCCCGTAGAGAAATGGATATCAACGCATGGTTAGCGCTCTCAGAACTAGATCAAAGCCAATTGATATCCATAATAAATATATTGCCACGCGTGATACTTAATTTAAAAAATAATGGAATATTTATAAGAAGAGATCCAAATCAATGGTGCGACTTAATTTGCGGCATTAATGAAATAGCAAGTACCTTAGCACCTTAGTTATAAGGAATAAAAGTGATTAAAAACGGAATATCGATATATACAATTGTCTTTATTGGTGATTACAAATTGTTATTGCTTCAACTGATGTCATTCATAAAAAATGCGTCTGATAGCTCATTTATAGATTATAATATAGTTATAAATGATTCAAATGAAAATATCTTGTTTATAACAAAAGAAATAAATATATTAATAGGTGAGACATGGCTTTCGCAAAAAGTGAAAATACATTCTGTAGATAAAGTTTTAGGTCGCCATCCAAATGATGGCACAAGAGGGTGGAAAGTTCAGCAGGCGATTAAATTATCTGCATCGGAATATTGCCTCGGGGATATTATATTATTTTTGGACTCAAAAAATCATTTAATAAATATATTTGATCGAAGAATACTAATCGATGAAAATAACAAGCTTGCGGCTAATATGAGAATAAAAAGAGGTAATCAACTTGAGTGGCTGAAAGATAGTTTTAAGGCATTAAAAATAGAAATTAATAACTTAGAGGCTTTCAAATCTCCACAAACAACAACCCCATTTCTAATAAAAAAATCAGACCTCGATTTCCTGAGTAGGGAAATACAGACAGACTGGTTAGATTTTTTTGAAAAATCAAAAGATAAGGCAACAGAATTTTTTATAATGGGATGTTTCATTTATAAAAAATACAAATGTTTTGAAAATTATTATTTTGAGCAAGATAAATTAAATGTAACAGCATTTGGGAAATATCCGCAAGAAGAACCATTAATATCAACAACTGTACAGAAAATTAATACAAAAAAAACAATGTTTTTGGGATTCCACAGAGCGAGGATTGAAAATTTGAAAAAAAATGATCCGTTATCAGTTGCGTTTATAAACATGTGGCTGAGATGTGGATATTTTGAATCGGAAAACGAAATCCATAATTTTTTCAATTGAGGTCAAAATGAGAAATACAGTGTTAAATAATTTTAAAAAAGATAACGTGACACTTGATACGATATTTGATGTTGGAGCTAATATTGGTCAATCAATTGAGGAGTTTCAGAGCTTCTATCCAGCAGCAAAAATATATGCATTTGAACCGGCTCCGGAATCATATGAAGCCCTGCTTAATAGATTTTATATTTCAGACTACTTAAAATTAGAAAATTATTTTTTGAGTAGTTCAAGTGAGACTGTAAAAATGCTTGCCGATGGAAGGTCAACTTCAAATAGATTGGTTGGTGCAAACGATTTGAGAGATAAAGTAATTGATGTAAAAACAATTACAGGAGATTTTTATGTCAATGAAATGGGAATTGAAAAAATTGATTTTCTAAAAATTGATACCGAAGGTCATGACTTTTCTGTGCTTCTGGGATTCATTAATTCATTATCTAGAAAGAAAATAAAATTTGTACAAGTTGAATGCTCGTTTGACAGGTCAAATAAATACCATGTAAATTTTAATGATTTCATGATATTTTTTGAGAGTTTAGGTTATGGTTTATATCAGATAACAGGCCTTTCTAATAGACTTGGTAGATCGAGATTTTCGTCGAAGAAGTATGGCGATGCAATTTTTTGTGAAAATAAAATTTTATAAAATCAAGCGATAAATATCATGATATTCAGGTATGCAAATAAATATTACAGGCAAAATAAATATTACGAGGCTGCTTTGCTTTATGAGTATTTAAGCAATAATAGTGAATTTTCCTGGTACCAATATGGCAAAGAAAGGGCTAGAAAAAAATTCAAAGATATTTGTTATCCAAAAAAACCTATATTCAAGCTCTCAGCTGAAACTGATGAAAAGTTTTTGCTTAGAGTTCTCGATATTATTGTTAATGATTATGATTGTGATGACAAAATTTTAATTGAAAAAATATTAAAAAAATGCAGTTATATAAGTGAATCTGAGCTTTTGATGTGTAACTATTTGGGCTATGAAAATTCGGAGTTGTGGCCTGCATTTTTAAATCAATGGCTTGCTAAATTCGAATTAATGCCAATAAAAATTAAAAGTAATGCCGGAGATTTTTTTAACAACATTTATTCATTTGGAGGTCATTCAGTAGATGGCGATAAAGTTTCGGTGATTATGTCGGCTTATAACGCTGAAAATACTGTTTCATATGCCATAAATTCAATATTAAACCAGACTTATAAAAATCTTTAAATAATAATTATTGATGACAATAGAAATGATTTAACCTTGGATAGGGTGATTTGCTTGAAAAAAAATGATGATAGTATAAAAATAATAAAAAACAACAAAAATATTGGGACTTATAATAATAGAAATCAAGCAATAGATATTTCTCGGGGTAAGTATTTAACGGTGATGGATGCTGATGATTATAGTCATCCTCAAAGAATAGAGCTGCAAGTAAAGGCATTAAAAGAAAATAAAGAGGCTTGTGCTGTTTTGTCAGATTGGGTGAGGATTACGCCTAGTGGAAAATTTATATATAAAGTTGCATGGAAGGGGGGCTATCAACATGAGGCGGCTGCAACATTTTTTTGGGAAAAAAATTTGCTGAAAGAAAGTATTGGATATTATGATTCAGTCAGATTTGGAGCTGATTCTGAATATATATGTCGAACTATAAAAAAATTTGGAAGTAATTCAGTTTTTCGTCATGAAGTTCCACTTGTATTTGCAGCGCAACATCCCGGGAGTCTGACTGCTAATTTGCTTAATGGAGTAGACGGAGTTTTTGGACTTTCGGAGATCCGAAGAGCTTATAAAAAATCTTGGCAGCATTGGCATAACTCAGATAAAAATCTTTATTTGCCAAACGGTATCAATCTTCGTAAATTTCCTGCACCTAACGAAATGATCTGAATCATCAAATATAATTCCTAACTTTTTGCATATGAAAAAAATTGCCGTTGTCGGGGCTGGATATGTTGGCCTATCTATAGCATTACTTTTGTCTCAAAAAAACTATGTTACTTGCTTTGATATTGACAAAAAAAAGATAGACGATCTTAATAAGAAGGTCCCGCCAATTTCTGATTCTCAAATAGCAAGTTTTTTATCTAGAGATGATATTAATATTTCATTTACTGATAAAAAATTCG
>CAYYBN010000033.1:0-13033 GCA_964470225.1 uncultured Methylotenera sp.
GACACCGGCCTGTCAGCCTTGCGCTGGCTGCTCGCCCAGGGCGCGCAAGTGACGGTGTTGGACACCCGCACCCAGCCGCCAGGACTGGCACAGTTGCAGCAGATAGCCCCTGCACTAACCTGCCATTGCGGGCCACTGTCAGTCACCTTGTTGCAAAGCATGGACATGTTGGTGGTCAGCCCCGGCGTAGCCATCGCCACCCCGGAAATTGCCGCTGCGCAAGCAGCCGGTGTACAGGTAGTAGGCGATGTCGAGTTATTTGCACGCGCCAGACCGCCGCAAGCCAAAGTAATTGCCATTACCGGTTCCAATGGCAAAACCACCGTGACCACCCTGGTGGGTGAAATTTGTAAACAGGCGGGTCTGCGCACCGTGGTGGCCGGCAATATCGGCTTACCGGTGCTGGATACCCTGAGCGCGCCTGCCGCTGATGTCTATGTGCTGGAGTTGTCCAGCTTTCAACTGGAAACCACCTATCAACTGCGGATCGATGCTGCCACCGTGCTAAATCTGTCCGAAGACCATCTGGACCGCTATGCCGATATGCACGCCTATGCAAAGGCCAAAGCACGCATCTATGCCCATGCCGCCATGGCGGTGATTAACCGTGACGATGCCGCCAGTGCTGCGCTGGCGGCAGGCCTGCCCAGTGTGTCGTTTGGCTTGAATGCGGCACCAAATGCGCAGGATTTTGGTTTTGTGAATGGCGCATGCATGCAAGGCAATCAGGCCTGGCTGGCAAGTGAGGCCATGGGCTTGCGTGGTTTGCACAATGTGGCCAATGCCCTGGCCGCCGCGGCTTTGTGTCAGGCGGTGGGGGTTTCACTGGCTCAGGTCGCTGCTACCTTGCGCCAATTTAAAGGCTTACCCCACCGCGTGGAGTGGGTGGCGCAGGTGCAAGGTGTTGATTATTACGATGACTCTAAAGGCACCAATGTCGGCGCGACCTGTGCGGCGATAGAGGGCATGGTCAAGCAGGGTCAACCACAACCGGTGGTGCTGATTGCCGGGGGTGATGGCAAGGGTCAGGACTTTCGCCCCTTGCGCACGGCGGTACAAAACAATGCCCGCGCAGTGGTGTTGATCGGGCGCGATGGTCCATTAATCGCAGAGGCCTTGCAGGCAAGTGGCGTGCCGCTACATTTGGCTGCTGACTTGCCCGCTGCGGTTCGACTGGCGCAGCAACTGGCGCAGCAGGGCGATGCTGTATTGCTGTCACCCGCGTGCGCCAGTTTCGACATGTTTAAAAATTATGTCCACCGGGCAGAAGTGTTTGTGGATGCGGTACACGCACTGGAGGCCACATGTTAGACATGGTCAGTCAGGGCAAACGCTACAGCCAGCCCTTGTACGATGTCGCCCTGATTTGGGTAGTACTGGCCTTACTGGCGTTTGGCATGGTCATGGTGTATTCCGCCTCCATCGCCTATGCCGACAGCAGTCAGAAATTTGGCCATAACAGCCTGTACTTTTTAACGCGTCAGTCCATGTTTATTGGCATTGGCCTGCTGGCCGCGCTGTTGGCTTTTCAGGTGCCGTTAAGTGTGTGGCAAAAACTGTCGCCTTACCTGTTTATCGGCGGTTTGGTATTGCTGATACTGGTACTGATACCGGGCATCGGTAAAGTGGTAAATGGCAGTCGACGCTGGATTTCGTTGTTGGTCATTAATTTACAACCCTCGGAGTTGATGAAACTGTTTATTGCCATGTATGCCGCCGATTATGCGGTGCGCAAAGCCACCAGCATGCACAGCTTTACCAAGGGCTTTTTACCCATGCTGGGCGTGATGGTGTTTGTTGGCGTGCTGCTGTTGCGCGAGCCGGATTTTGGCGCCTTTGCCGTGACCGCCTCGATTGCCTTTGCCATCCTGTGGCTGGGGGGCGTACATATCAAGATTTTCATTGGCATGCTGGCAGCACTGCCATTGGCAATTGGCGGCCTCATCCTGATGGAACCCTACCGGCTAAAGCGCATGCAAGGCTTTTTGAATCCGTTTGCCGACATGTATGACAGCGGTTATCAACTCTCCCATGCGCTGATTGCCTTTGGTCGCGGCGAGTTTTGGGGTGTTGGTTTAGGTGGCAGCGTAGAAAAATTATTGTATCTACCCGAAGCGCATACCGACTTTCTGCTGGCCGTGGTGGCCGAGGAATTGGGATTTGTCGGTGTTATGGTGGTGATACTGCTGTTTGCCTGGCTGGTCATTCGCGCTTTTCGCATTGCCAAAGAAGCGGTAGCCAATGAGCGTTATTACGCCGCGCTGCTGGCACAAGGTATTGGTGTCTGGATAGGCACACAGGGCTTAATCAATATGGGGGTCAACATGGGGCTGCTGCCCACCAAGGGCCTGACCCTGCCTTTGCTGTCTTACGGCGGTAGCGGCATTCTGGCCAACTGCATTGCACTGGCCGTATTGCTGCGCATTGATTTTGAGAACCGTCGCTTGCAGAAAGGCTTGCAAGCATGACTGCGCCCTACACATTAATGGTGATGGCAGGTGGCACTGGTGGCCATGTCTATCCGGCCATTGCAGTGGCCGATGCGCTGCATGCGCAGGGCTGGCGCATTGTCTGGCTGGCCACCGAGGGGGGCATGGAAAATCGTCTGATTGCCGACAAGCCTTACGACAAGGCCAGCATAGCCATGCAGGGCGTGCGTGGCAAAGGCCTGCTCGGCTGGTTGACCTTGCCGGTCAAATTGCTGCGTGCATTTGCGCAGGCGCGCGCGGCGATTCGTCAGTATCAACCCAACGTGTTGCTAGGCATGGGCGGCTTTGCCGCCTTCCCCGGTGGCGTGATGGGGCGGTTGGCCGGACTACCACTGGTCATCCACGAGCAAAACTCTGTGGCAGGTTTGACCAACAAAACCTTGGTCACACTGGCAAATAAAGTATTGACTGGTTTCCCCAATGCACTCGGCCAACGAGGTCAACTGGTGGGCAATCCGGTGCGCGAGGCGATAAGCAATCTGCCTTTGCCCGAACAACGCTTTGCGTCCCACCATGGCGCCCTGCGCGTGTTGGTGGTGGGTGGCAGTCTGGGCGCGGCGGCATTAAACCAGTTATTGCCACAGGCGTTTGCGCTGTTACCGGCCACGCAGCGGCCACAGATTATTCATCAAGCCGGGGAAAAACACATTGCCGAGTTGCAACAGAATTACGCGCAGGCTGGCGTTGCTGCGGATTGCCGAGCATTTATCCATGATATGGCAGAAGTCTATGCTTGGGCCGATCTGGTGATTTGCCGTGCCGGAGCGTTAACTGTGGCCGAACTGGCCAATGTTGGCATAGCCAGCATACTGGTGCCGTTTCCGTTTGCCGTTGACGACCACCAGACCAGCAATGCGGCGTATTTGCGTGATGCAGGTGCGGCTTTGTTGATCCAGCAACGTGACCTCGACGTTACGCAACTGGCACAGACACTGGCGCAACTAGACCGCGACGCCTGCTTGCACATGGCACAACAGGCGCGGACATTGGCACAGCCGCAGGCCACCCGCACGGTGGCCGCCATATGCCAACAACTGGCAGAAAGTCAGACATGAAACACCAGGTAAAAAATATTCACTTTATCGGCATCGGTGGCTCCGGCATGAGCGGCATCGCCGAGGTGTTACACAATCTGGACTTTGTCGTCAGCGGCTCTGACCTCGCCAGCAATGCCACCACCCGGCGCTTGCAAGGCTTCGGCATTCGGGTCTATCAGGGTCATGCCACAGAGCATTTGGGCGAGGCCGATGTGGTGGTGGTGTCCAGCGCCATCAACGAGGCCAATCCGGAAATTATCGCCGCCCGTGCACGCAAGATTCCGGTGATACCACGGGCGGTCATGCTGGCCGAACTGATGCGCTTCAAACAGGGGATTGCCGTGGCCGGGACGCACGGCAAAACCACCACCACCAGTCTGATCGCCAGCATCTTGGCCGAGGCCAATCTGGACCCGACCTTTGTGATTGGCGGCAAGCTGGAAGCGGCCAGTGCCAATGCACGTTTGGGCACCGGCGAGTGGATTGTGGTAGAAGCTGATGAATCGGATGCCTCCTTCTTGCATTTGACGCCGGTACTGGCGGTGGTGACCAATATCGACCAAGACCACATGGACACCTACGAACATAGTTTCGACAAATTAAAGACGGCATTTATCGAGTTCTTGCAGCAGATTCCGTTCTGGGGCATGGCCGTGCTGTGTCTGGATGACCCGCATGTACGCGAGATTCTGCCGCGCGTGACGCGGCCAGTGACCACCTATGGCACGCACGAAGAAGCGGCAATCCGCGCTGAAAACATCATTGCGGATGGTGGCCGCATGCACTTTACGCTGATCCGCAAAAATGGCGTCACCTTGCGCAACGAAGTGACGCTGAATTTGCCAGGACATCATTATGTGTTGAATGCATTGGCGGCGATTGCCATTGCCACTGAGCTGGGGGTACCAGATGACGCCATCCTCAAGGCCTTGCGCGAATTCCGTGGCGTCGGCCGTCGCTTTGAGCGCTATGGTGAGATACCCGTGCCCGCACAGGCTGGCCAGACGGAGGCTGACGGTTACTTTACGCTGGTCGATGACTATGGTCATCACCCGATAGAAATGCAGGCGGTGATTGCCGCAGCCCGCGGCGCGTTTCCGGGACGCAGACTGGTACTGGCGTTTCAGCCACACCGCTACACCCGTACCCGCGACTGCTTTGAAGATTTTGTGAAAGTGCTGTCCACCGTCGATGCGCTGTTGCTGACCGAGGTGTATAGCGCCGGTGAAGCACCGATTGTCGCCGCCGATACACGCAGCCTGATACGCGCGCTACGCGTCAACGGCAAAGTCGAGCCGCGCTTTGTCGACACCACCGATGAATTGCCTGTTGCCATTTTGGAAACCGTACAACCCGGCGATGTGGTGGTGGTGATGGGCGCTGGCAATATCGGTAGCGTGGCGGCAAAAACGCGGGAGCTGGCATTGGCATGAAGCAGGCCGGACTGAAAATTCTGCATCAAGAACCACTGGCACGCTATACCAGCTGGCGGGTAGGGGGTATCGCTGACCAGTTGGTGCTGGCCAGCGATGTCGAAAGCTTGCAACAGTTTTTGCAGTCTTTACCTAGGACTGAACCGCTGACGTTTATTGGTTTGGGCAGCAATTTGCTGGTGCGCGATGGCGGTGTGCGTGGCACGGTAGTGGTTATGCATCAGGCCTTGCAACAACTGGAGCTGCAAGGCGAGCAAGTGTATGCCGAGGCTGGCGTGACCTGCGCGAAGCTGGCACGCTTTGCCGCCAGCCACAACCGCGTGGGCGCCGAGTTTATGGCTGGCATACCGGGTACTGTCGGTGGTGCATTGGCGATGAATGCAGGTTGCTATGGTGGCGAAACTTGGCAGTGGGTAAAGGCGGTCAAGACCATCCATCGCAATGGCCAGATTCAGGTGCGCGATCGGGCGGAGTACCTGCCAGCTTACCGCCATGTCACGCCGCCAGTGGCGGAAGAGTGGTTTTTAGGCGGCTGGTTTGCCATGCCTGGGGGCGATGGCAAGGCCTCAGCAGAAAAGATTAAAACCTTGCTCAGCCAGCGTTTGGCCAGCCAGCCGTTGAATTTGCCCAGCGCCGGTTCCACTTTCCGTAACCCGCCCGGTGATTATGCTGCCCGGTTGATTGAAGCCAGCGGACTCAAGGGGCTGACCATCGGTGGTGCGCAGGTCTCGGACAAACATGCCAACTTTATTGTCAATCTGGGGCATGCCAGTGCTGCTGAGATTGAAGCGCTGATTGCGCAGGTTAAAACCACCGTGCAACAGCAGCAAGGGGTGGACTTGATACAGGAAGTGAAAGTCATTGGAGAAGGCAAGTCAGACCATGGATGTTGAAACACAACAAAGGGACGAAGTAGCACAATTTGGCAAGGTCGCCGTCCTGTTTGGCGGCCGCTCCGGCGAACGTGCAGTGTCCATCAAGAGCGGTTCGGCCGTGCTGGCGGCTTTGCAACGGCAAGGGGTGGATGCGCATGCCTTTGACCCGGCCGAGCGTCCTTTAAGCGAATTACAGGCGTTTAACCGTGCAGTGATTGCGCTGCATGGCCGCTATGGCGAAGACGGCACCATTCAGGGCGCGCTGGCACTGATGGGCATTCCATATACCGGTAGCGGCGTCATGGCCTCTGCTTTGGGTATGGACAAATGGCGGACCAAACTGTTGTGGACCGCCGCCGGTGTCACCACCCCCGACTACGTGTTGCTGGACGATGACTTTGATGCACATGCCGTGGTGGCGCAACTGGGCTTGCCACTGTTTGTTAAACCGGCCAATGAAGGCTCCAGCATCGGCGTCAGCAAGGTAAAAACACTTGAAGAACTGGCCGCCGCGTATGCGCTGGCCAAGCAAAGCGACCCGCTGGTGATTGCCGAACAGTTTGTCGGTGGCGGCGAATATACCGTCGGCATTTTGGGCGATGTTGCGCTACCCATCGTGCGCATTGTGCCTAAAAACGAATACTACGATTACGAAGCCAAGTACCTGCGCGACGACACCGAATACCGCTGCCCCTGCGGTTTGCCAGCCGCGCAAGAAGCCTGCATTCAGGCCGAGGCTTTGCAGGCGTTTCGGGTATTGGGCTGCCGGGGTTGGGGGCGGGTAGATTTTCTGATGGGCGAGAACGGGCAGCATTATTTCCTCGAGGTGAACACCAGTCCCGGCATGACAGACCACAGTCTGGTGCCAATGGCGGCCAAGGCGGCCGGGCTGGAATTTGACGCACTGGTGCTGCGCATCTTGCAACAAACGCTACCTAAGGACGGGAGCTAAGCGACGATGTGGGATAAACCAACATGGTTGAACTGGCTGGCTAACCTGCTGTTTTCGCTGGCAGTGGTCATGCTGCTATACGCCGTGCTGTTTGTGGTGTTGCATCTGCCTATCTTTCCGGTGCGGCAGGTGCAAGTGGTCGGGCAGCTACAACACATACACCCGGCACAGATTGAACTGATCGTCAGCAAGTACCTCAAGGGCAATTTTTACACCCTGGACTTACAGCGTACCCGTAGTGCATTCGAGAAACTGCCTTGGGCA
This sequence comes from uncultured Methylotenera sp., assembly GCA_964470225.1. Classification (GTDB taxonomy): domain Bacteria; phylum Pseudomonadota; class Gammaproteobacteria; order Burkholderiales; family Methylophilaceae; genus Methylophilus. The sequence goes on from CAYYBN010000033.1 coordinate 7,051, forward strand.
CGCAAGGTGCGCGTGCGTCGGCAATGGCCGGACAGTATTGTGGTGCAGATTGAAGAGCATGAAGCGCTGGCGCGCTGGGGCAATCTGGCGCTGGTCAACCGTCAGGGCGAGTTGTTTCAGGCCGCCTCGGATAACAGTCTGCCGGTATTTTACGGCCCAGGAGAGATGGTAAAAGAAGTGGCGCAGGGCTATGGCACCTTCAGTCAGTTGCTGTCTGGTACGCCATGGCGTATTCAGCAACTGAGTTTGAATTCACGGCGTGCCTGGGAGTTAAGTACCCAGAATGGACAACGGCTGATGCTGGGCCGCGAAGCCTGTCAGGAACGCTTGCAGCGTTTCGTCAGCAGTATGCAGCAACAAGGGGCGGCGGTAGGTGAGGACTGGGTCGCAGCCGATTTACGTTACCCCAACGGTTTTGCCTTGCGTTTTCAGCAACGCAATCCCCATGACATGACGAGTGCGCAGCCGCCACATAAGGCATAGGCGCGGACACAGGCAAGGAAGCAACATGAGCAAAGTGAAAGAAGATAAAAACCTGATTGTGGGACTGGACATCGGCACCTCCAAAATTGTGGCGATTGCCGCCGAAATCCTGCCCGATGGTAGCCTCAAGGTGATTGGCATTGGTCAGCATCCGTCGCGGGGACTGAAAAAAGGGGTCGTGGTCAACATCGACTCCACTATGCAGGCGATACAACGTGCCATCGAAGAGGCCGAGCTGATGGCCGATTGCAAAATCAACACGGTGTATTCCGGCATTGCGGGTAGCCATGTCAAAAGCCTCAATTCGCATGGCATGGTCAAAATCAAGGACAGCGAAGTGGCGCAGACCGATATTGACCGTGTGGTGGAAACCGCCCGCGCCATCGCCTTACCAGCCGACCAGCAGATTCTGCATATCCTCACCCAGGAATTTATCATTGATGGTCAGGAAGATGTACGTGAACCCTTGGGTATGAGTGGCATTCGTCTGGAAGTGCGCGTGCATATCGTCACCGGCGCCGTGGCGGCGGCGCAAAATATTGTCAAGTGCATCAAGCGTTGTGGTCTGGAAGTCAGCGATCTGATTTTGCAGCCTTTGGCTTCCAGCGAGTCAGTGCTGACCGAGGATGAAAAAGAGCTGGGCGTGTGTTTGGTGGATATTGGGGGTGGGACCACCGATATTGCTGTGTTCAAGAATGGCGCCATCCGTCATACCGCGGTGATTCCGATTGCCGGTGACCAGATCACCAACGACATCGCCGTCGCCTTGCGTACGCCGACCCAGTCTGCCGAGGACATCAAGGTCAAGCATGGCTGCGCCTTGCGCCAACTGGCTGACCCGCGCGAGGTGGTAGAAGTGCCCGGTGTCGATGGTCGTGAACCACGTCAGTTGTCGTGTCAGGCACTGACCGAGGTGATCGAGGACCGCGTCGAGGAAATTTACGAGTTTGTACAACAGGAACTGCGCCGTAGCGGCATGGAATCGATGATTGCCTCTGGCATTGTCATTACCGGCGGTGCTGCGCAAATGCGTGGCATGGTCGAACTGGGCGAAGAGATCTTTCATACCCCGGTCAGGCTGGGGGTGCCGCGTCGCGTGCATGGCTTGTCTGAAGTCATCGGCAATCCGCGCTATGCCACCGGCATCGGCTTGTTGTTGATGGCCAAGGCGCAAGTCGAGAAGCAACTGTTGGGCAATTTGCAAAGCGGCAGTCTGGGTCGCTTGCTGGAACGAATGAAGAACTGGTTTACCGGTAATTTTTAATGAGGCTTACCGCGGCATGGCAAACTGAAGCGGTCAGTGTTTAGGGCGAGTGTGCGGGGCATGCCAAGCACTCAATAATGTGGCAAAACGGAGGCAATGATGATTGAAATATTTGACAAAGACAATGAGGGTGCCGTCATTAAGGTGATCGGCGTAGGTGGTTGCGGTGGCAATGCCGTCGAACACATGATGACCAAAAACGTGACGGGGGTGGAGTTTATCTGCGCCAACACCGACATGCAGGCACTGAAGAAAAGCAATGCCAAAGTGGTGTTGCAGATTGGTGCCGACATCACCAAAGGTCTGGGGGCGGGGGCTAAGCCGGACATAGGCCGCGAATCTGCACTGGAAGACCGCGACAGCATCGCCGAAACCATAGACGGCGCCGACATGCTGTTTATCACGGCTGGCATGGGTGGTGGCACCGGCACGGGTGCTGCGCCCATTATTGCCGAAGTGGCACGTGAAATGGGTATTCTGACCGTGGCCGTCGTCACCAAGCCGTTTGCCTTTGAAGGTAAGCGTACCAAGGTGGCGCAGGAAGGCCTGGAAGAACTTTCCCAGTATGTCGACTCTCTGATTGTGATTCCTAACGAAAAACTGATGGATGTTTTGGGCGAAGACGTGACCGTGGTAGAAGCTTACCGTGCCGCCAATGACGTGTTGCACAATGCGGTGTCCGGAATTGCCGAAATCATCAATTGCCCGGGGTTGGTCATCGTCGATTTTGCTGACGTGCGCACCGTTATGTCGGAAATGGGCATGGCCATGATGGGGTCGGCTGAAGCCAGCGGTCCAGACCGTGCCCGCATCGCTGCCGAACAAGCCGTGGCTAGCCCCTTGCTGGAAGATGTGAATTTGGCCAATGCGCGTGGTGTGCTGGTCAATATCAGTGCCAGCAGTAGCTTCAAGATGCGTGAATATTACGATGTGATGAACACCATCAAAGAATTTACCGCTGAAGATGCGACCGTGATTGTGGGTAATGTCATGGACGAAAGCATGGGCGATAATTTGCGTGTCACCATGGTGGCCACCGGTTTGAATGGCTCAGTGGCCAAGCGTCAGGCCAAACCTGAACTCAAGGTGATGACCACCTTGCGCGACGGTACCACCAATCAGCCCATGTTTACTACAGCGATGCCCCAAGACGATGAACCTGTGGTGTTGACCAGCAACAGCCGCCGCGCCCAAGTTGAAGCAATGAAAAATTCTGGTGTCGAAGAGTACGACATACCAGCATTTTTGCGTAAACAGGCCGACTAGGGTGATGACTACCTTGGTCTCCTGCCAGGATGACATATAATAAGTCGGTCTAGATATAAAGGTGTTTACATGCTCAAGCAACGCACACTGCAACAACCGATTAGTGCTACCGGTGTCGGGCTGCACAGTGGTGAAAAAGTCACCCTGACCCTGAAACCGGCGCCAGCTGATCATGGCGTAGTGTTTCGGCGTATTGATTTGCCCAATACCCCGGACATTGCTGTCAACCCGACAGCCGTGAATGACACGCGTCTGAGCTCTGCCCTAGAGTCTGCGGGCGCGCGCGTTGCTACCGTGGAACACCTGATGTCTGCCCTGGCTGGTCTCGGCGTTGACAATGTGCTGATTGAACTTACCGCTGCCGAAGTCCCCATCATGGATGGCAGCTCCGGGCCGTTTATCTTCCTGCTGCAAACAGCCGGTTTGCAAGAACTGGATGCGCCGAAAAAATTTGTGCGCATTTTGCGCGAGGTTGAAGTCCGAGACGGTGATAAATGGGCGCGTTTTACGCCGCACCATGGCTTTAAGGCTGAATTCACCATTGATTTTGCCCATCCAGTGTTTGAGTTTTCCGGCAAAACTGTGAGCATAGACTACGACCAGCAAAACTATGTCGATGAGATTAGCCGTGCGCGTACCTTTGGTTTCATGCACGAAGTCGAGTATCTGCGTGCCAATGGACTGGCCCGTGGCGGCAGTCTGGACAACGCCATTGTGCTGGATGAATACAAAGTGTTGAATGGTGGCGGCCTGCGTTACGACGACGAGTTTGCCAAACACAAAGTGCTGGATGCCATTGGGGATTTGTACATACTGGGCTATCCGATTTTGGGTCAGTTCACAGCCTTCAAGTCAGGCCATGCGTTGAACAACCAGCTATTACGTGCCTTGCTGGCAGATGCATCGGCCTGGGAATACTGTACATTCATGCTCGATGCGCAGGCCCCGGTAGGCTTTGTACGCCAGCGTGATTACTTCGCCCCGGCACCACTTTTGAATGCCTGATTGGTCTGAGACATGTTGTGGTTGCGTCTGTTGTTTTTCATTGTGGTCGGCGTGTGCGGGCTGCTGGCCTTGCTCGCCGTCACTACTGGTAAGTCCGGCTATTGGGTAAGACTAAAACAAGTGGCCAAATTGGGCCTATGGCTGGCTCTGCTGATATTGATATTGTTTTTTCTGAGCCGTCTACTACGTTTGTAACTTTGGCTGGACCACAGCAGTCCGGCAATGGTGAGGAATACTGTTTAATGTGTATCATCACTCGCCTGACACCGCGCCAATTGAGGCATCTGGTTGGTTGGCTCATGCTGGCCGGCCTGATTTTGCTGACGCTGTCACCTGCGCAGGCAGGTGAAGTCGAACGCTATCAACAGGCCAGAGCGGCCTATCAAAGCAAACATCTGCCCGAGCTGGCATCATTGACCGAAGAACTGCGTCAGCAGCAATCGCCCTTGCTGCCTTATCTGATCTACTGGCAAATGATCCTGACTCAGGAACAACTCGATGACAGTCAATTAACGGCTTTTGTGGAACAATATGGTGATGGCCTCGTGGCACAACGTGTGCGCGAACTGTGGCTCAAACGCTATGGTAAAAATCAGCAATGGGATGCTTTTGTTACCTTGCGCAAGCAAATGCCAGCTTATTACACACTCAATGACTCGGCCAATGTTTGCTACCAATCTCAGGCAGCTATTGCGCTGGACGACCCGGAAGCCTATGACACAGCCAAACGATTGTTGCTTAGCGGTAAAGAGTTGCCAGCTGATTGCAATGGTTTGCTGGATCAGTTGCAGCAAGTGGGTGTGCTAGATGAGCGCCTGTTGTTACAACTGTACCGCGAAGCCTTGCTCAACAACAAACCCAACCTGGCGCGTAGTTGGCTCAAGCGCAGTGGTCGGGGGGATGCTGCACTGCTTAAACAACTGGATACCACGGTGCAAAACCCGGCGCTGGCGTTGAAAAAGGCGGTAGGCAAAGAGGCTGGCAGCTATGGTAAAGCCTTGTGGTTATATGCGATTGCCCGTCAGGCCCGTGCCGATACCAGTCTCGCGTATGACAGTCTAAAAAAGCTGCAAGCCCAATTGACCAGTGAAGAAAAACAGCTGGCCTATGGCTGGTTGGCGTTGGAGTCAGCACGCAAGCATGAGCCAGAAGCCACACAATGGTATAAAAAAACCAGTACTACTCTGTTGAGTGATTCGCAATGGGAGTGGTATGCGCGTGCCTATTTACGCCAGCAAGACTGGGCTGCCTTGCTGGCCGTGTTGCAGGCCATGCCAGCCAGCCTGGCTGAGGAGGGCACTTGGCGTTATTGGAAAGCGCGTGCGCTCAAGGCGCAAGGCCAGCTGCCAGAGGCCAATGCCTTGCTGGCGCCGCTGTCCCGTGAGCGCACGTATTATGGCTGGTTGGCGGCAGAAGAACTCGGCCCTAGTCTGAGCGAGCCGGATGCGTCATACCAGCCGCAAGAAGAGGAAGTCAAAGCGTTTGCCAAACAGGGTGCCCTGCGTCGCATCGACGCCTTGTTGCAAGCCGAGGCGCGCTACGAAGCCAGACTGGAATGGCTGTATCAACTGGAAGGCTGGGATGACCAAAGCCGCATTTTTGCGGCGCAATATGCTTTGCGCAAACAATGGTTCGACTTGTCCGTGCTGGCGGCGGATAAAACCGGCCACTTGCACAATTTTGACTTGCGCTACCCCACCCCTTACCGCGACTATTTGCAAAAGGCGGCACAATTGCGCGACATCGACGAGGCCTGGGTATATGGCATCATTCGGCAGGAGAGCCGTTTTATGCATTTTGCAAAATCCTCTGTTGGCGCAGGGGGGCTGATGCAGGTGATGCCGGCCACGGCCAAATGGATTGCCAAAAAACTGGGCTGGTCCAGCTACCATGATGGCATGCTGCATGACATTGATACCAATGTGAATTTGGGCACGTTTTACATGCGTTACACACTGGATACCT
>CAYYBN010000034.1:0-12744 GCA_964470225.1 uncultured Methylotenera sp.
AGAAAACGGTCTGGACTTGCGTAACGACTTGCTGGCCAAACAGCGTCTGAAAGAAGCCGCTGAAAAAGCCAAAATCGAGTTGTCTGGCGCGCAGCAAACCGAAGTGAACCTGCCTTACATCACCGCAGATTCGACCGGTCCCAAGCACTTGGTGGTGAAAATCACCCGTGCCAAACTGGAGTCACTGGTAGAAGACCTGATTGAGCGCACCATCAGCCCATGTAAAACCGCATTGAAAGATGCCGGTGTGTCGCCTTCAGACATCTCCGACGTGATTCTGGTTGGTGGTCAAAGTCGTATGCCAAAAGTGCAAGAGAAAGTGAAAGAGATTTTTGGCAAGGAACCACGCAAAGACGTGAACCCGGACGAAGCGGTGGCTGTGGGTGCTGCGATTCAGGGTGGCGTGTTGAAAGGTGACGTCAAGGATGTGTTGCTGCTGGACGTGACGCCGTTGTCCTTGGGTATTGAAACCCTCGGTAGCGTGATGACTAAACTCATCAAGAAGAACACCACGATTCCAACCAAGGCTTCGCAAGTGTTCTCCACTGCCGAAGACAACCAGAACGCAGTGACCATTCATGTGCTACAAGGTGAACGTGAGATGGCCTCTGGCAACAAGAGCCTGGGTCAGTTTAACCTCAGCGATATTCCACCGGCACCCCGTGGTATGCCACAAATTGAAGTGACGTTTGACATTGATGCCAACGGTATTTTGCATGTGTCTGCCAAAGACAAAGCCACTGGCAAAGAGAACAAAATCACCATCAAGGCCAACTCCGGCTTGTCTGAAGAAGAAATTCAGCGCATGGAAGAAGATGCGGCTAAATACGCCGATGAAGACAAAAAGCTGCGTGAACTGGTCGATGCACGTAACCAGGCTGACAGCGTGCTGCACAGCGTGAAAAAATCGCTGGGTGAGCATGGTGACAAAATCGATGCCAGCGAAAAAGCCAAGATTGAAGACGCGATTAAAGCCTTGGAAGACGTGGCCAAAGGGGATGACAAAGCCGACATCGAGGCCAAGACCAATGCCCTGATGGAAGCCTCGCAAAAACTGGGCGAAAAAGTCTATGCCGAACAACAGGCGCAAGGTGGCAGCGAAAGCGCAGCGCCACAAGGCGAAAAAACGGTAGAGGGCGATGTGGTCGATGCAGAGTTTGAAGAAGTGAAGAAAGACTAAGGTCTTACCACCACTGAGATACCAAGGCACAGAGTTCTTCTTCTGTGCTTTGTGTTTTGTGGTGCAGATGAATGTCGCAGTCTTATTTAAATTAAACAGGGTCACCACCCAGTGGTGTGTGAGCTTGTCTCTCTGTGGTGAAAACAATGGCAGCTGCAAAAAAAGATTACTATGAAGTGCTTGGTGTGAACCGTGATGCCGGTGAAGAGGACATTAAAAAAGCCTTTAAAAAATTGGCCATGAAGTATCACCCCGACCGTAACCCGGATAACCCCAAGGCTGAAGAAAGCTTCAAGGAAGCCAAAGAAGCCTATGAGATTCTGAGTGACGACCAAAAGCGTGCCGCTTATGACCAGTACGGCCATGCCGGGGTAGATCCGAGTATGGGTGGTGGCGCTGGCTTTGGTGGCTTTGGCGGTGGTGGCTTCAGTGACGCGTTCGGTGATATTTTTGGCGACATTTTTGGCGGTGGCCGTGGCGGTCAGCGTTCGAATGTGTATCGCGGTGCAGACTTGCGCTACAACCTGGAAATTTCTCTGGAAGATGCCGCACGCGGTACCGAGACCAAAATCCGCATCCCGGTGCAATCGACTTGCGAGACCTGTCATGGTTCTGGTGCGCGTCCCGGTACTTCTCCGGTCACTTGTACCACCTGTAATGGCCATGGTCAGGTCCGTATGCAGCAGGGCTTTTTCTCTGTGCAGCAAACCTGCCCCAAATGCCACGGCAATGGCAAAATGGTCAAGGATCCTTGCCCGACCTGTCATGGGCATGGCCGTGTTAAAGAAAACAAAACGCTCAATGTTAAAATTCCGGCTGGCGTCGATGAAGGCGACCGCATTCGTTTAAGCGGTGAAGGCGAAGCGGGTGTCAATGGTGGCCCGACCGGTGACTTGTATGTGGTGATACACCTGAAACCACACGCTATGTTCCAGCGTGAAGGTGCCAATCTGCATTGCGAAATGCCGATTAGCTTTAGCACCGCGGCCTTGGGCGGTGAAATTGAAGTGCCCACGCTGGATGGTGCAGCTAAAATGAAAATCCCGGCCGAAACGCAAACCGGTAGCGTATTCCGTCTGCGCAGCAAAGGCATCAAACCGCTACGTTCCAGCGAGCATGGTGACCTGATGGTACATGTGGTGGTGGAAACGCCAGTGCGACTTACCGAAAAGCAGAAAGAATTGTTGCGTGAATTTGAAAGCAGCACCCAGGCCGATGCGGGCAAACACAGCCCAAAAAACAAAAGCTGGGTAGACAAAGCCCGCGATTTTTTTAGCTAGTTTGCATACACAGCTTAGGCTAAACTGAAGGCAAACTTAGTTGTTATCGCAAATATAAATAGACAGCCCGCGACTTACAAACGGGGTGGGCTGTCTTATCAACACCCTGCTACACAGACCTGATTTTAAGCGTTGTCACCTTAATTGTGGCCTTACGCATGCCTGTTACAAAATCATAACAATAAAATTTCCGCTTTTACAATTTGGTTACAGCTCAGTCAAATTGTTGCAATAACTGCTTTTTAAAATACATACATCTTTAAATGAAACAGCAATGTGTCATTTAATGGCTAGTTTGACTAGCATTGATTTCCTCCTGATCCAAACCCCCTTTTGCCCGCGCTAGCGGGCTTCTTTTTGTCTGTAGTTTATCTGACTCGCGCTTGATTGCGCAGCGCAAGCTTGAAAACCACTGGTAGTCAGTGGCATGGACTTGGTTTATGATGCGAATGCGACCAAGGCGGTGACTCCGTTTGGACTTAACGCATCACGAATCATGACAAAAATTGCGATTTTCAATCAAAAAGGTGGGGTCGGTAAAACAACCACGGCGCTGAATCTGGCGGGTGCGATGCATGCACAGGGGCGCAAGCTGGCGATGCTGGATCTAGACCCACAAGCGCATCTGACCAGTATCCACAAACACATCGGGCTCGATGTACAAAAACACCTGTTTCAGTTTTATCAATCTGAAGTGCCGTTGTCAGCGTTATTGCAACCTGTGCGCGCAGACCTGTATTTGCTGGCGGCCACTGCAGAAATGGTCAAGATCGATTCCAACTTTGGTCGCGGCCCCACCATACTAAAAAAACTAAGTCAGGGGCTGCAACAACTGTCAGAGCAATTGCCGGGTCTAGATGTGGTGATTGATTGTTGTCCTTATATTGGCGTCATGTCTCTGAATGCCATTTTTGCCAGTGACCTGATTATTGTGCCGGTATCTTCAGATTATTTTTCGGTAAACTCGGCGGTCAAAGTTGACAAAGCCTTGCGCGCGCTGGAGCCTGTGGTTAAACGTCGCATACAGCGCCGCTATTTGCTGACACGTGCTGACCGACGTAAAAAAATGACCATGGAGGCTGAAACCGAACTGCGTCGTTTATTTGCCGGGGAAGTGTTGAACACGCGCATCTCCGAGAACATTGCGTTGGCTGAGAGTCCGCGCGTCGGTAAACATGTGTTTGATTTTGCTCCGAGTAGTCCGGGGGCCCGCGACTATGGCGATCTGGCTATTGAAGTACAACAGGTGTTACAGGCTGCGGATGCCAGCCCGGCGACGGTGAGCTAGGCCTTGTTTAAAGGCCTAGATTCACTACACATGCCGGCTGCTAAGCCACTGGCGTCGCCAGAATACCAATAACATCATCAAGGCGATTCCCAGCATAATCAACACTGCCCACCAGAATCCATACGGGTCATGCGTCCATGGCATTTCGCTAAAATTCATACCAAAAATACCGGCAATCAGTGTGGCAGGCATAAACAACATGGCCACTACGGTGAGTGCCCGCAATTCTAAGTTGACCCGCTGACTGAGGCTGGTCATGTAGATATCCATCAAGCCGCTCAAGGTGTCGCGTATCGACTCCAGCGATTCGGTAAAATGCACGCTGTGGTCATATACGTCGCGCAAGTAGGGTACAGTTTGTGGTTGAAAAAAACCGTACTCATTCCGTATCAACGCATTGAGAACCTCACGTAATGGCCACACCGCACGCCGTAACTGGATGGTGACATGCTTGAGCCTGTGCAGGTTATGCAAGTCCTCTGGCCGTGGATTGTCCAATAGCCGTGTTTCCAGTTGCTCGGCATCTTCGTTGATAGCGTCCAGTACCTGAAAATAGCGCTCCATCAAGCTGTCAAGCAGGGCATAACACAGATAATCGGCGCCATTCTGGCGGATGATGGCCTGCCCCTGACGTAAGCGCTGGCGCACGGGCTCAAAGCTGCCTGATGGACGTTCCTGTACGCTGAGCAGCCAGTCTTTGCCCAAAGCCAGACTAATTTGTTCCGAACTGACCGTCATGCTGTCACGGTCATAGTAAAACAACCGAGTTTCCAAAAACATATAGGCCGGATAATGGTCTACCTTGGGCCGCTGTTCGGTATTCAAAATGTCTTCGACCACCAGAGGATGCAGATGAAAGCGTCTGGCAACAGCTTGCAACAATGCTGCATCATGCAGGCCATGCAGGTTCATCCAGGTGGTCATGCCGGCCTCGGCTTGTCCATCCTGCGCTTCAACAGCGGTAAGTTGACGTGACTCAATATGATTGGCATTAAACAGCATTTGATGCAATGCGGCAGCCACAGGAGTATTTACAGTTGACTCTGCTGCACAAGGCTGACTGGCCAGCCAGCGCTGTTTGCGTTGTGATTGCTTGCGTTTTGACATGATGCTCCGGACATGCATTGATTCAACCAGGCGATGCTGTTCAACCGAACAGCCTTAAGGCTATGCAGGAAAAGCGCCCATACAGTCTATGCTAAAATAGCATAAATTTTCAGTGAGAATACGCATGTCTGGCAATACCATTGGCACTTTGTTTACTTTGACCTCATTTGGTGAATCACATGGTCCAGCCATCGGCGGCATTGTGGATGGCTGTCCGCCAGGGATGGAACTCACAGCCGCTGATTTGCAGGTGGATCTGGACCGTCGCAAGCCCGGTACTTCGCGTCATGTCACCCAACGCGCCGAGGCCGATCAAGTAGAAATTCTGTCTGGCGTGTTTGAGGGCAAAACCACAGGGACACCAATAGGCTTGCTCATCCGCAATACGGACCAGCGCTCGCAGGATTACAGCAAAATCATGGATACCTTTCGTCCTGGCCACGCCGATTACACCTATACGCAAAAATATGGCATCCGCGACTACCGTGGCGGTGGCCGTTCCAGTGCGCGCGAAACCGCAGTGCGTGTGGCTGCGGGTGCCATTGCCAAAAAATGGCTCAAGCAGCAGTTTGGCATGGAAATTCGTGGTTATTTAAGCCAACTCGGTCATATCGAGATTCCATTTGTCAGTTGGGAGGCGTTGTCTCACGAGGGCAATGCGTTTTTTGCGCCCAATATCGAGCTATTGCCGACGCTGGAAGCCTATATGGACCAGATCCGCAGCGAGCGTGACTCGGTCGGTGCCAAAATCACCGTGGTCGCCACGCAGGCGCCCGTCGGTTTGGGTGAGCCAGTGTTTGACCGTCTGGATGCGGACATTGCCCATGCCATGATGGGTATTAATGCCGTCAAAGGCGTGGAAATCGGTGCCGGATTTGCCTCAATTGCGCAACGTGGCAGCGAGCATTGTGACGAGCTCACGCCCGCCGGTTTTGTCACCAACCATGCCGGGGGTATTTTGGGCGGTATTTCCAGTGGGCAGGAAATTGTCGTCAATGTCGCCTTCAAACCCACCTCCAGTATTCCGCAAGAGCGTCGCTCCATCAATCAGGCTGGTGAAGCCGTGATGATGCAGACCACCGGCAGACATGATCCGTGTGTAGGTATTCGTGCAACGCCTATCGTCGAGGCCATGCTGGCATTGGTCATCATGGACCACGCCTTGCGTCATCGTGGCCAAAATGCCGATGTGCGCAGCCCGCTGGCAACACGTTAATTCACTGTTTTTGTAGCCTGTTGCTCAGCCGCGATGTCTCACGCCCTGCACTTTAACCTGTCGCGCTTTTATTTTATTTATTACTTTTTTGTCGGTGCCTTTGTCCCCTACTGGGGTTTGTACCTGACCAGCGAGTCGTTCAGCCCGGCAGATATTGGCGTGCTGATGTCCCTGTTTCAGCTGAGCCGCATCATCGCCCCCAATCTGTGGGGCTGGCTGGCCGACCACACCCGCCAGCGTGTACGCTGGATACGCACCACAGCATTCTTGGGTTTGCTGGGTTTTGTCGCCATTTTCTGGGCGCATGATTTCACCAGCATGTTTGTGGTGATGGTGGCTTTGAGTCTATTTACCAGCTCCACTTTGCCATTGTCTGAGTCACTGGTATTGGCGCACCTGGCCGCCACCAACGGCCATTACAGCAAAATCCGCTTATGGGGGTCGTGGGGCTTTATTGCTGCCTCCATCGCGCTTGGATACCTGACCGACTGGTTAGGTATTCGCAGCCTGCTGTGGTTTATTCTGGCGGTGCAATGCAGCCTGTTTGCGCTGACCTGGTATTTGCCCGAGGCGCAAGTGCCGCCGCACAAACATGACCATTTTTCCGTGTGGCAAATTCTCAAGCAACCCACAGTCATGGCCCTGCTGGTGGGTTGCGCCATGATGGTGACCGCCCATGGCCTGATGTACAACTTTTACTCCATTTACTTGAGTGAACATGGCTACAGCAAAGGCATGATCGGCTGGTTATGGTCGTTGGGGGTCATTTGCGAAATCGGCATCTTTATGAAAATGCCGTGGATCATGGCGCGCTTCAAATTAAAAACCATACTGTTATTTAGTTTGTGGGTGGGGGTCGTGCGCTTTGCCATGATAGGCCTGGTGCCAGACCAAATATGGTTATTGTTATTGGCGCAAACCATGAACGCAGTTACAGTTGGCAGTTTTCATGCTGCCTCGGTTGAGGTGGTGACGCAATATTTTAATGGCCGCCATCAGGCCAAGGGCCAGGCCATTTATAACAGTGTCGCCTATGGTGTGGGTGGAGCCCTGGGGGGGCTACTCGGAGGCTATGCTTTGCAATATCTGGGGGGGCAAACGACTTTCACATTGGCAGCGTTATTTCCACTCTGCGGGGCTTTAATTGTGGCTTTGGGCTTGAAACTGCATCAGCCTTACGCACGCAACGGGCTGTTCAGTGCCGCCACTGAAAAATAGGCTTGCCATCAAGGTGATAGCAGCCCAATAAAAAACGGCTCATCTAGAGCCGTTTTCAGTCATACATTTGAAAATGGATGGTTATGCAATCCGTTTGTCTCGCTCAATCAAGGCATAAGCGCTGTGGTTGTGGATACTCTCGAAGTTTTCAGACTCCACCACATACTTCAAAATACGTTTTTCGGCATTGAGTTGTGCCGCCACATCGCGCACCATGTCTTCTACAAATTTCGGGTTGTCGTAAGCGCGTTCGGTGACGAATTTTTCGTCCGGACGTTTCAGCAAGCCATACAACTGGCAGGAAGCTTGTTCTTCCACCACCGCAATCAGGTCTTCCAGCCAGATAAAATCATTCAGCAGGGCAGTGACCGTGACATGGGAGCGCTGGTTGTGCGCGCCATAATTGGAGATTTTTTTGCTGCAAGGGCACAGGCTGGTAACCGGCACCATGACTTTAACTGTAATTTCGAACTGTCCCTGTTTTATTTCACCAATAAATGTAACTTCATAATAGATCAGACTTTTCACCCCTGATACCGGTGCCGCCTTGTTGATAAAGTAGGGAAAGCGCATTTCGACATAGCCGGAGTTGGCTTCCAGACGCTCGGTCATTTGACGCAAAATTGACTCGAATGACTCGATCGAAATGGCATGCTCGTTGGCATTCAAAATCTCAACAAAGCGCGACATATGCGTGCCTTTGAAGTTGTGCGGTAAGTGCACGTACATGTCGAACATGGCCACCGTGTGCTGTTCGCCACCGGTTTTGTCCTTGACGATCACAGGATGCCGGATGGATTTGATGCCGACTTTATTGATGTCCAAATGACGTACATCCGGTGTGTTTTGTACGTCTTCAATCAGCGTGGGAATGACAGGTTGGTTCATTGAGGTTCCATGACGGGCAGGCCGCGCAAAAAATAATAGTTGAGTATACTACTCGGATATTAACTTCTCAATAGAAGTCAATATACCGTCCTTATCCAGACCGCACTCGGCCAACATAGTTTCATGGACGCCATGGTCGATAAATGCATCAGGCAGACCGAGACAGGATATCGGTTTGACTACGCCATGCGCTTGCAGGCATTCGAGCACTGCGGCACCCGCGCCGCCCATTACGGCGTTTTCTTCGACGGTTAGCAGGTACTCATGGCTGGCAGCAACAGCGAGGATTGTCTCGCTATCAAGAGGTTTGATAAAGCGCATATTGATCACCGTCGCATCGAGGCTAGCCGCTGCCTCCATGGCTGGTTGCACCATACTGCCAAAGGCCAGAATGGCGATTTTTCGACCTTGACGCTTGTACTCGGCTTTACCAATAGGTAGGCAGGTGAGTGCAGGTAACACTGGCATACCAACACCGCTGCCACGCGGGTAGCGCACGGCGGCCAGGCCATGGTGTTGGTAGCCGGTGGTTAGCATTTGCCGGCATTCGTTTTCATCTGCCGGCGCCATGATGACAATATTGGGTATACAGCGCAAAAAGCTTAAATCAAAACTGCCGGCATGGGTGGGGCCATCGGCGCCAACTAGACCGGCGCGGTCTATTGCCAGCAATATATTCAGGTCTTGCAAGGCAATATCGTGAATCAACTGATCGTAGGCGCGCTGCAAAAACGTGGAGTAAATAGCCACCACCGGCTTCAGGCCTTCACAAGCCAGACCCGCGGCAAACGTCAGCGCATGTTGTTCCGCAATACCAACATCAAAATAGCGCGCAGGATAGGCTTCGGCGAAGCGATTGAGGCCAGAGCCGTCACACATGGCCGGGGTGATGCCCACCAGCGCGGCATCTAGCGTGGCCATGTCATACAGCCAATCGCCAAATACCTGGGTGTAGGTGGGTGATGATTGCGTATTGACCACGCAATCACCATTTACCGGGTCAAACTTGCTGACACCGTGAAATTTGTTGGGGTTGTTTTCCGCAGGCTGGAAGCCTTTGCCCTTTTGGGTGACCACATGCAAGAACTGCGGCCCTTGCAATTGGCGCAAATTACTCAGCGTATCAATCAGCACGTCGAGATCATGCCCGTCTATAGGCCCGATGTAATTAAAGCCAAACTCTTCAAACAAGGTGCCGGGAATCACCATGCCCTTGGCATGCTCCTCGGCGCGCCGGGCAAATTCCTTGACCGGTGGCATGATGTCCAGCATTTTTTTGCCACTACGTTTAACGCTGTCATACAGCTTGCCGGATAGCAAGCGCGCCAGATAGTTGTTGAGCGCACCGACATTGCTGGAAATACTCATGTCATTGTCATTGAGCACTACCAGCAGGTTGGCGTCCATGTCTCCGGCATTATTCAGCGCTTCGAAAGCCATACCGGCCGTCATGGCACCATCGCCGATGATGGCGACACTACGACGGTCAGAACCGGCGATTTGTGCAGCCACTGCCATACCAAGGGCAGCCGAAATGGAGGTGCTGGAATGGCCGGTACCAAAGGTATCGTAAGGGCTTTCTTCACGCTTGGGGAACCCGGCTAAACCGTTTGGTTTGCGCAAACTCGCCATGGCCTGACGGCGGCCAGTAATGATTTTATGCGGATAAGTCTGATGGCCGACATCCCAAACCAGCCGGTCTTCAGGGGTTTGGTAGACATAATGCAGTGCCAGTGTCAGCTCGACCACGCCCAGGTTGGAGGCCAGGTGGCCACCGGTTTTGGACACACTTTCAATCAGAAACGCGCGGATCTCGGCAGCCAGTTGTGTCAGTTGGGTTTTGTCCAGTTGGCGTAATGCCTGCGGGGAGTCGATCTGTTCGAGCAGCGTGTACATGGGGTTAATAAGGCCGTTCACAAATAAAGTGGGCAATGGCGCGTAACGGAGCAGCAGACGTCTGATAAGGGTCTAGCACAGCCAGCGCTTGCTGATACAGGCGCTCTGCCAGTGTTTTGGAGGCTTCGAGGCCCAGTACACTGACATAGGTCGATTTGTGCTGGCTTTGGTCTTTGCCCGCAGTTTTTCCAAGGGTGACGCTGTCTGCGGTCACATCAAGAATGTCGTCCACTACCTGAAATGCCAGCCCGATGTGCCGACTAAACGACGACAGGTCTTCCAGCAGTGTGGGGGTTGGGGCAGGTGCGCTATAAGCGCCCAGCATGACCGCCGCCTGAATCAATGCGCCCGTTTTATACTGATGCATCTGCTCCAGCGCAGCGATGCTCATGTGCTGACCTGTGCTGGCCAGGTCGATAGACTGCCCGCCGCACATGCCACGTGAGCCTGTGGCCGTGGCTAGTAAAGCCACTTGTTTCAGTGCCCATGGGCCGTTGGCATTTGCCAATACTTCAAATGCGTGGCTTTGCAAGGCATCACCTACCAACAAGGCGGTAGCTTCATCATATTGCTTATGACAGCTGGGCTTACCTCGGCGTAAATCATCATCATCCATGCAGGGCATGTCATCATGCACCAGTGAAAAGGCGTGTATCAACTCGACCGCAGCCGCTGCAGCATCGGCCTGTTGTTCTGAGCCGCCTGCCACACTGGCGCCTGCATAACATAGTAATGCGCGTACTCGCTTGCCACCGCCCAGCACAGCATAACGCATGGCGCTATGCAGGGTTTCAGGCACTTGGCTGGCTGACGGTAACTGACTGGCCAGCACCTGTTCGATGCGTTGTTGTCTTGCCTGAGACCAGGCTTCAAATTCAAACGGAGGGTGTTGGGACATGTTGAACAGAGTGTGAGCCCGTGTTACTGCGTTTCAAAAGGCACCAGTTGCTGTTGCTGGTTAAGCAATAACACCGTTTGCTCGGCCTGTTGCAACTCCTGCTGGCAGGACTGCAACAGTTGCATGCCTTCAGCATAGGCGGCCAGCGTTGCCTCCAACGGCATAGCACCTGACTCCATTTGCGTGACAATGGCTTCGAGCGCGGCCATGCGTTCGGAAAAGCTGCTGGTGGAAGTGGGGGCGGGTGGTGAAACTTTGTTTTTTGTCATCACGAGTGTGCCTGAATAAGCACATTATTCTAACAAAAACTACGCCTGATGGGCGTGTTTATTACACAGCCAGACTTTGCCGGTGCTCGAATTTGACAATAGCTCAGGCGGGTAGCCAGGTCAGTAAGGTTTCGCGTATTGCGCCCAATTCTTCTTCACACACGCTGTGTGGCATGGCATATTCCTGCCAGCTTACCGGTAATCCGGCCTGACGCAGACGGTCACGCGAACGCTGTGCAGTTTCCAGCGTGATGATGCTGTCAAAACGGCCATGGGCCATCCAGATGGGCAACTGATGGTTGGCGGTATGAAGTTCACGTTGCAAGCTATCGGCCAATGGAAGATAGGTTGAAAGCGCCAACACGCCACCTAAAGGCTGGCTGTAACGCGTGGCGGTATGCAGGCTGATGGCGCCGCCTTGGGAAAAGCCGGCCAGTACAATGCGCTGACTCGGTACACCGCGCTGCAACTCCTTGGCAATCAACGCTTCAAGTTCGGTTTGCATAGCTTGTATACCGGCTGCGTCTTCTGCGCTGTCAATGTGCAGGCCATAAATATCATACCAGGCCCGCATTTCGTAGCCCTGATTCAGCGTGACCGGGCGGTAAGGCGCATGAGGCAAAATAAAGCGTATATGCGGCAAATTGAGCGCATGCGTGACCGGCTCAAAATCATGGCCGTCGGCGCCCAGGCCATGTAACCAAATGACAGTGGCTTGTGTGAGCATGCCCGCATTCACAACCAAACTCGTAAGATGCATACAGATACCAGAGTAAAATCAACAGCTACATAGCATACCTGTGTATTCACCATCAATGGCGAACAGTATGCGAAAAAAAACCCTGCGATGCAGGGTTTTATTAGATGTTGGGGTCAAAAGACCTGAACATTAAGTTTTGCTACAAGTAGCACCGGCGGTCAGGTTGCAAGAAATTGCAGCTGAACCAGGAGACTTAGGTGTTGCGTTCAATGTGCCAAGCGTAGTGGCGGTCATGGTTGCCGCCGAGTCGATGGAGGTACATGCTCTTGGTACCGGCGCGCCTGGTGTTTTACCCAGCTGAATGTCTGCAAAAGACTTTTTGGAGTAGGCGCTGGATTCGGACAGGCAGGCATTGTCTGCTGCTTCTTTGGTGTAATCCTGATAAGCTGGAATAGCCACCGATGCCAAAATACCGATAATGGCGACTACGATCATCAGTTCAATTAAGGTGAAACCTGCTTGCGTGTGTTTTTTCATCATGATTCCTTCGTATGAATTAATGAAACATCCGTTTATAAAAGGCCACTGCTTTTTTAACAGTGTTCGCATGGTGATTAGCAATAGCCGTGCCAGCCATAAAAATATTTATTAAATAACTGAATTTTAAGGATTTATTTAATAAGACACAGCGTTTATCATGCGATTAAACGTACGACAATCCGATGTACCACTCACAAAACTCCCTCAAAATATGACCGACCCTGTCACCTTTTGTTCAAGTGCGCAATTTTGGTCAGTACCAGT